>JAGPCI010000136.1 GCA_018058165.1 Bacteroidia bacterium | reverse complement strand
AAACATAGGGTATAAAGAATGCGCTATGTTTTTTTAAACCTAAAATGTTACCCTCATCAAACAAAACCTTCTATCTTTTGATGTGGGAATAATTGCAGATTTTGCAGAAACTTGTCGAGACTCTGGCGGCATAATGGTAACAAAATAACTCATTGATTTTATCAAAACTTTATAATCTAACTCGCCCGTATCACTAATGGTAGCAAGCATTACATCGCCTTCGTTGGTCACATCTTGATTATATACAATGCCAATTTTATCATTGCTAAGCATTACCACAAACGAAGAGTAATAACCACCATCGTTTATACTTGTTTGCGTTTTTTTAACAAAATTATTAAACCTGGTAGTTCCATCTGCATTTTTTGCCATAATTAAAACCTCATCATAATTATAAACTGTTTTATAGCTTGTTTGCGGAAAACCGTTTAAATTATAGGTAAATGTTTGTTTCGATTCGTAGTATTTTTCGGCAATAATGGTACAACCGCCATCGCTATTTGCTATCAATTTTCTTACATACAAATCAGTTATAATTGGCTTGCGTTCGTTTTGCATAATACCAGCAATTTTGCTGCTAAAACCAAGGTCAATTGTCTCAAACTTTTTTACTTGAATTTCGGTGCTTTTAATATCTAGCTTAAAAAATACAGAGCCCAGGGCTTTATTATCAGCCTTGTCGCTATAAAAGCCTGCAATATTAACCACCTTAGCATAGTTGTTTACCACAATAGCAAGGTCGTTTACAATTACCGAATCCTTACCAATGGCATACTCCAGCATATTATCTTTAGCAGCAAAATAGCTGTATAAAAAGTAATTTCTCGGCCTGTAATCACGGGGTTTTCTGCCTTCTTTAGGAAAATCAACCAAGGCAAACACATTCCCATCATTATCGCACTCCATATTGCTTAAAAACACATCCTCGGCCCCGTAATCAAGTCCAAACTTGCGGTTAAATCGCTGACTTAGTGTTCCGTCAAAGCCATACAAGTTTATTACGCTTTTACTTTTGTCTTTACCTTTGGTAATAAACACAATGGCAAAACTTTTTTTATCAACCGAATGCCTGATTAACATTCGTTTTTCGTTGTTTAGTTCGCCATCAACCTCAAACAAAACCTTTGTGCTAATTACATTTAAACTATTGTCTATTAACTGCAATTGCATTTCGGCATTGCCGTTTGCGTTTTTATAGGTGCTAAATTGTAAAAGTCCAGTTTCGGTAACAATGGCCCTTTCTACCCAAGAGTTTTCGGGCTGTGGCAGGTCTTTGGCAATATCTACAACAAGGTTACTCTTGTATTTTTCAATCACAATTTCTCGTCTAAACTCGCTGGTGCGCGCCCTTGCAATAAAAACGCCCGAGCTGTTTTCGCCCAACACTTGGGTGTAATAAACTTTACTCTTGGTTTTTTGCTGATTGCCCCATTCTACAACCTGTGCTTGAGCAAAAGGAGTAATTAAAAATAAGAAACAAAAAAATAGCCAGTGGTTTTTCATGCAAGTGCAATTTATATAAACCGTGCGTAATAATTTAGGTTAATTCTTTAGCCAGTATTCTGGGTTTTGTTTTTCTTGAACTTTCCATAGTTCAAAATGCACCTCTGTTACCTCGTCATCATTGGTTAATACGGTTCCAATAGTTTCGCGTGTATCAACCTCCTGACCCTCTTTAACATTAATAGAGGCAAGCTTAGCATAAGCAGTATAATATTTTCCGTGGCTAATAAGCACAATTTTACCCATACCAGGAATAGAGAAAATAGATTTTACTGTGCCCTTAAACACCGCCCTAACTGGTGAGTTTGGAGAGGTTTGAATATCAACCCCATTATTATTTACCATTACCCCTTTTAAGGTTGGATGCGCGTGTGTACCAAACTTTTCGGTTAAAGTACCACGCTCAACTGGCCAAGGCAAATTGTTTTTGTTGCTCTCAAAATCGCTTGATAGTTTTTGTGCTTCAGGTGTTAAATAGAGTTCGCCTGAAGCTGTTTTTGGTTTGGCGGCTTCGGTTGTTTTTGGCGCTGGGGTTCCAGCCTTTTTTCGGGCAGCAGCATCTGCAGCGGCTTTGCGCTTGCGTGCCTCTTCCTCTTTTTTGCGAGCTGCAGCAATTTCTTTTTGAATTAAATCGGCAATTGCGTTATTTAATTTACTTGCTGCACGTTCGTTTTCTGCCAAGGTTCTGCGGAGTTCTTTTTCGCGAACTTGTAGTTTTACCAATACCGTACTTTCTTCTTTTTTATCTACTTCAAGTTCTTTCTTTTCGGCCTCTTTTAATACAATTAAACCTTCTTTATCTCGCTTTGCAGCAATTATCAAGTTTAACTCAATAATAATTTGTTGTTGGGTATGGTGAATGAGTTCTGCTTGATGTCTTCTATAATCACCCAATTGGTTGATGTATTGAATGCGTTTTATGGCTTGGTTAAAACTTTGAGCTGCAAAAACAAACATTACCTTGTCGTACACATTACGTTGCTTATACGCGCCTAATAGGCTTTTACCATAATCTTCTTTTAGCCTAACAATATCGTCCCGTAAATTATTAATTACTATTTGTTGGTCGATGATTTGTTTCTCTAACATTGCAATTTCGTATGCAACATTATTAATCATTTTTTCACGATTTTGTATTTGGCGGCTAATTAACTGTAAATCTGCAAGCGATTTGTTTTGTTTTTTGCGAGTATCTTCAAGAACCTTTTTGGTTTCGTTAATTTTTTTAACCAGTTCTTTACGCTGGTTTTCTAGCGCTTTACGTTGGCTACTAATGTTGCCCTGTTGCCCGTTTACACACACAACAAAAAAACTAAGTACTAATAATAATATTGTTTTATGGTTTAACCACTTCATATCCTGATGGAACTGTAAATTGAAACTCGCGTTTTTTATCAAACACAAAGTTGCTAAGTTCAAAGATACATTCAATGTTTTTTTCTGCCCGTATGTTAATATTAATAGTATTTGGCAGCATATTTTGGCCAAAAGTACTGTAATTAGGATACACAATATTTAATTGACGAGATTGATTTTGCTCTGCAATTAAGCTTCGGTTAACCTTGTAATTAGCATTATAGGTGGTGGTTTGCTTTTGGGTGTTTAGTTGGGTTGATATGGACAAAGCGCCCAAAATGGTATCAACTACACTTTTTTGTACACTATTGCCAAATATGGTATTTCCTATTATTAAATTTTGCAGATTGTGGAGTTTTAAGGGCACATTACTCATGCGTTGTATGTATCCAAAATCGGTTGCTATACATTTTCTGTGCAAGCGATCTAAAATTTTTACGCTATCTTTAGTTATTAAAACACGGGCAACTTCAATTCCCAAAAGTGCTGTTACACTCATCCAAATGTACTGGTCTTTTTCCATTACCAAGGTTACATCCAGGTCTATTTTTTGCGTATCGTCTTTGTATTTTGCCTTAGCCCTAGTTTGAAAAAAAGAAAATGTATTGGCATTTGCATCAACCATTTTAATTGCCACTTGGGTTGGGTTTGGGCCAACTTGTTTAGGTAAATTAGTTGTTGCGGGTGCTGTGCTGGCTATTTTTTTACTTTTACAACCAACAGAAAACACTAACGCTAGTGCGCCAAATAAAACCAAAAACTGCTTATTATTCATACCACTTTTTATCCTTTATTTTCCTTTCAATTTCATTATTCTCAACACCATATTCTTTGGCTTTTTTCCATTGCACCACTGCTCCGTTTACATCACCTAAAAAATATAGTATGTCACCATAATGATCTAAAACCTCGGCATTGCGTGGCGCAATTTCAATAGATTTTTCTATTTGCGTTTTTGCTTCATTATACTTTTTATGCATAAACAAAATCCAACCATATGTATCATAATACGATGCGTTTTCCTTGTCTAAACTAATGGTGCGAAGACTCATTTCAGCGGCTTTATCAAGATTTGTTTTTCTGATACTTAAGAAATATGCATAATTATTTAAAGCATAAGTATTATTGGGGTCTATTTTTAATGACGACTCGTAAGCGCTATCACTAGTGCTATATTGTTTTAAAAAATTTGCCGCATCGCCAATGGTAACATAAAACTGCATTTTAATAGACGATTGTAAGTCGCCCAACTCAAGGCCTCTTTTGGCCATATCAATAGCATTTTGATATTGCTTTAATTGTTGTGCACCAAACGCGTAATATGCATAAAACATCGCTTCGTTTGGAAACAATTCAATTGCTCGCTCGCAGTCTAAAACTAGTTGATTGTTATCTTTTAACTCGCTGCTGCAAATAATCATTTGTCGCCAAATACTATAATTTGATGGCTCAATTTCTACAGCCTTTTCGTATTGTTGATGAGCAATTTTGTATTTTGTATCTTGCGTATACAAATCACCCAATAACATCCAACCCGCAGCTTCGTCAGGGTTTGCAATGGTGATAGCTTTTGCAAGTTGGTAGTTTTTATCTTTTTGTTCGTCACCAAACTTATTGCTTGATATCACTTCAATACTGGTTCTTAGTTTAGATTTTACATCTAGCAAAAGACTTTGGGCGGCCTTAAGTGTATAATTAAACCACTCTGTATAGTTTTGTTTGTTTCTATAATCATCTGCTAAAGCTAATAACGCATAGCCATTATTGGGTTCGATAGTTAATATTTTTCGGTATAACTGATTAGCTTTTTCCTCTTTACCGTTTGAAAGGTAGATATCGGCCAATTGGCCAATATACCTCGTGTTTTCTGGTTCTGAGTTGGTAAGTTTTTCGGCTTCTTTAATGGCCTTATCAACTTTGTTTTGTGCTAAATAAATGCTTTGTTTTTGCTTAACAATATCCTCATTTAGGCCAATTACTTTTTCGGCTTCGGTTAATAACTTTAAGGCTTTATCTAACTCACGAGCCATTACATACATGTATGTTGCATCATACAAAGCCGGTAATGATTTTGGGCTTTTTCTATACATCACAGCATATAAATCTGCCGCGTTTTTATATTGTTTTTGGGCTTTATAAATTTCGCCCAATTGTTTGCTGTACCAATTGTTTGTGGGGTCTATTTTGGTTGATTTTAATGCGTATTTTTCTGCATCAACCAATAACCCTTTTTGCAAATAAATTTGAGCAAACAAATAACATGTTGCATCATTATCGGCATTAATTGCTTCGGCAAGTTTTAGTTCTTTTAGCGCTTCATCGGGCAACTTGGTAATTATAAACTTATTTGCGTTTATAAAATGCTGGTCGAATGCAATTTGTTGCTCTTCGCTTAAATTTGGTTTGCCTTTTTGGGCATAAACAAATTGTGTTGCCACCATAAGTAGCAACACAATACTAAATTTTGCACACCAAGTGCGTTTAAATAACTGTTGTATAATCGCCAATGCTTAAGTCTTTTTGTTCGCCCTGATAAACAACGTAACTACCAATCATGGCATTGTTTATTACGGCATATTTTATTTTTGTATTGTTTTGTATGATGCAGTTTTCAACGACACTATTTTCAATTACACAACCTTCTGCAATTGATGCATACGGGCCAACAATTGCATTTTTAATTACTACATTTTTGCCTATTAAACAAGGCTGTATAATATGTGAATTAACAATACTAGCCGTTGCATCAACCATATTTACACCATCATCGTGCATGTGTTGCAAAACGCGCGAATTGGTATAAACAGTAGAATTTTTATTACCACAATCTAACCATTCTTGCACTTTGCCCGGCTCAAACTTTAGGCCTTTAGCCTTCATGTTTTCAAGGGCATTTGTTAATTGATATTCACCTTTTTCTTTAATATCGTTGTCTAATAAATACTGTAACTCGTTACGTAAATTTGCACCATCTTTAAAGTAATAAATACCAATTATAGCTAAGTCGCTAACAAATTCAGTTGGTTTTTCTACAAAATCAGTAATTACACCGTTGTTATCTAGCTTTACCACACCAAACTGACTTGGGTCTTCAATTTGTTGTACCCAAATAATACCATCTTTATTACGGTCCAATTTAAAGCCTGCCTTAAACAAAGTATCAGCAAATACAATTAACACATTGCCATCAAGCGCGTCTTTTGCGCACATAATTGCGTGTGCTGTTCCTAAGGCTTCGGTTTGATAATGAATAGTACCTTTTGCACCTAGTTTTGCTGCAACAGCTATTAACTTTTCTTCAACCACCTTACCAAAACTTGGGTGAATAATAAAAGCAACTTCTTCAATCCCTTCGCCACAAACCTCTTCAAGGTCTTCAATAATTTTTTGAACAATTGGTTTTCCTGCAACAGGAATTAATGGTTTTGGAACAGTTAAAGTATGTGGCCTCATTCTTTTGCCCATACCAGCCATTGGTACTATAATTTTCATAATTTTTTTTTACAACTTTAAATTTTTTTTTGTTTATTTTCCTGTGCTACCATATCCTCCATCCCCTCTTTGGGTGCTACCTAATTCGGTTACAGCCTGCCAGGTTATGGTTTCGTGTTTAGCTATTATCATTTGTGCAATACGCTCGCCTTGTTTAATTTCAAAATCCACATTTCCTAAGTTAATTAATAGTACTTTAATCTCTCCCCTGTAGTCTGCATCAATTGTTCCGGGTGAGTTTAGTACTGTTATTCCGTGTTTATATGCCAAGCCGCTGCGGGGCCTAATTTGTGCTTCGTAACCTGCGGGTAACTCTATAAATAAACCCGTTGGCACAAGCACCCTTTCCATAGGCTTTAATAAAATTGGTTCTGGCAAAAAGGCACACAAATCCATACCAGCTGCATACGCTGTTTGATAAGCGGGTAAGGCGTGGCGTGATTTGTTAATAATGTTAATTTGCATAGTTGATAACTGCACGAAAATAGGCTTTTTATTTAAAAACGGTTAACTGTACCTTATCCGTTTAAATAATAGCACATAAGATAAAACTACCTGGTTTTT
>JAGPCI010000135.1 GCA_018058165.1 Bacteroidia bacterium | reverse complement strand
AAAAGGAAACGACCAAGCACAAGCTAATGAAAAACCAACTCCCCAAGCTGATGCGGAAGAAGTAAAATAGGGTTTGATAATTTTGGAAATACAGGGCATAAAATTAGTAGAAACAAAAAGTTGGGCCTTTCCCTTTGGGTGGGGCTTTTTGTTTCAACCTTTTGCTCGTGCCTCACAAAAGGATTTCCACTACTTCCGAAGCTTCGGCACCCTAACGCAAAACTTAATCAGATGGAAATAATAAAAACACCTTGGAAAGAGAATTTGATGGAATTGGTTGCTCAGTCTAAAAAATCAATTAAAATCACATCTCCATTTGTAAAAGAAAATGTTTGCAATGAATTAATTTCAGTAAAGAATATTGATACTCATATAGAGCTAATAACTTCTTTTAAATTGATGAGTATATATTCTGGTTCACTTGATTTATCGGGTCTTGAAAATGTTATTAAGAATCACGGTATAGTTAAAAACTTCCCAAGACTTCATTCAAAAATTTATCTTTTTGATGATAAGAAAGTTATAATATCATCTGGAAATTTAACAAATGGCGGACTTCTAAATAATTATGAATATGGTATTTATACTGAAAATAAAGAAATAGTTTCAAAAGTGGTTGAAGATTTTTCATCGATATCTTCAAACGAGAATACAGGGAAAGTAAAACTAACCGACATAGAAACTGTTCGTAAAATATTAGCGAAAATTCCTTCATCAGAAACTATAAAACTACCGAAATATGAAATTGAATCTCCCGAAGAAAAATTTGATATAATTAACATTCACGATGATATTATATCATCTTCACTTACTGGTTGGAAATTGGAAGTTTTTAGATGTGCCCAATCCATTCCAAATCAAATATTTTCTTTGAAAGAAATTAATAAGTTTGAACCTGAATTAAAAAAAATATATCCTTTAAACCGGCATATAGCTGATAAAATTAGACAACAACTACAAGATTTAAGAGACCTTGGATTGATAGAGTTTTTGGGAAATGGACAATATAAAAAATTATGGAAATGAAAAAATTTATCATTCTAACTCCAGAAGGTGATACTATTGCTCCGAATAAGAATATTGAGATTAACAACTTGCAAGTACTTGGTATAGTGGAAAACACGAAGGACGAAAACGATGCTATAGTAAAGTTACTTAAAGAAAATAGTTGGATAATAGATGCGGAGTTTAATGTTGCGGAATTTATTATTTATCAACTATTTTAAACGTATAAACTTCCCTGCAATTTTTGATTCTTCGAGTAGAATTGCATTTTCTTTACCGTATGCAATAAAAATACTTGGAGCTCCAGGTGTTCCTTTTTGCTCTCCATCAATATTATAAAATTTTATTCTACCCTTTACAAATAATACTGCATCAGCATCATCCCAAATATGCTTAAAAAAGCACTTTGTTTCAGTTCTTGCAAAAATTAATGCAATTCCATTGTTGTGTAATTTTAGTTTTTCAATCCATAATTCCATTCCTTTCCCATATGGAGGATTCATGTACACTCTTCCAAACCATTCCCTTTTAAGTCCATTATCATTGATGTTAAAATTCACTTTTGCATGAATAAATGGAGGATTTATTGGAGTACAAGGATCTAGGTCAAATTCTCCTAACATTTTTACAAGTTCAGGAGGTGTTAACCATTCTACAGTTGTATTTTCTGCTCTTTCAAATGTTACGTCCATGCGAAATTATTTTTTGTAAAAATGAGATCAATAATCCGAACAAACAAGTATAATTAGATCAAAATCAGGCAAATACACACAATAAGTGTTTTTTCTTTTAATTTTTCAAATTCAATTGTCTCATTTTCATAGAAATAGTATTCGTATGGAATTTAAAAAATTATTTTAGTAAGCAAAGTCAAATTAAACTAGCCAATCGGATTTGAATTTGTAAATGGTTTTAATCAATAATGGCAGAAGCAAACCAATTACTTTAACAGGCCATTATGCCGAAATAAAATCTATTGAGTTAAAACACAAATCAAAAATAAAAGGTAAAGAAAAATCGGAAACCGAATTTTATTATGAAATTATTTTAGCAGATAGTTTTAAAGAAACAGCAGGTTTAAAATTTGCTATAAACACAAAAAAACTATTCGATAAATTGGATGTGAAAAACAGCAAACTGTTACAACAATATTTACCCGCATTAACCACATGGAACAATGTTTTAAAAGCAATAAATAAGTCTAAGACGAATTAAAAAACTTCTTAATTCTTAATTCTCAACTCTCAATTCAAAAACCTTCCCTAAAACGGATATCCAAACGCAAGGTTAAGTATTAGATTTTCGCGTCTCCAGGTGGCGCTGTTGGGGTTAATTTTGCTAAACTGCCATTGTTGTCCTTCGGCATACCAAGGTTTTCTTACAGGTATTCCTAAATCTAAACGTAACACAAAAAATTGCACATCAAGTCTTATGCCTGTGCCAATGCCTACTGCAACTTGTTTGTAAAATGAATTGAAATTAAACTCAGCTCCGGGTAATTGTGCATTGGCATTGTTTAGCCAAGTGTTACCTGCATCAACAAATAAAGCGCCTTTTAAAATTTTGGTAAAGCTAAAACGGTACTCGGCATTGGCTTCTAATTTTATTTCGCCACCTTGCTGTAAGTAAAATCCTTTTTGCAAACTAGCCGGTGGATAATATGCACCAGGGCCTAATGAGAAAGAAGGAAAACCACGCACACTATATGCACCACCCGAAAAAAACTGACGAACATAAGGCATAAAAGAGGAGTTGCCATAAGGTAATCCCCAGCCCGATAAAAA
Source organism: Bacteroidia bacterium (assembly GCA_018058165.1). GTDB lineage: Bacteria > Bacteroidota > Bacteroidia > UKL13-3 > UKL13-3 > UBA6183. The sequence goes on along the minus strand of JAGPCI010000135.1, from coordinate 4,175 downwards.
ACGTGTGGCAAAGTATTTTCTGTTGCGTTTGTCAAACTTAAAGTACTTGCGCACTTCAAACTCTACACGTGCAAATTGCGCATAGTTTACATTAAATACTTGAAATGATTCTCCAGGTTTTTGGGTGTTACCAAGGTTGCTTAATCCCAATATACTGCCAGCAACTTCGGCTGTTACACTAATAAAAAATGGGTGTTTTATTTCGGGCATTACTTGCTGGTTGTACATAAAGTTGTAGGTAACGCCTTCAATAAATTGGTTTTCGAAACGCTGTTTTAAAAACAAATTTTGGTTTAACAAATCACTAAAAGCAGCCGATTGATTAAAAATATTAAAGTAAGTAACATTCAGTACACCTAAATCATGGTCGACTGCCAAATTAGGTTTCCATTTATAACCATAAGAAAAACGAGTTGATTGTAAATCGAAATAATTAACCCTACTTGAGTAACTATAATCTAAAATAAACTTGGTTTTAGGCACAAACATGCTGCGGTTTTTGGCAAGTTTTGCTGGCAAGAAAAAACGTGGAAAATACAATTCGATTTTTGGATTTACCTCGTAAGTATATTGGCCTTTAAATGGTCCGTTAAATTGTGTTTCAACACCACCCGAAGTATTTACAAGAAGCAGTTCGGCACCTTTAAACGCATTTCTGTTTCTAAACCTAACATTTAAAGCTGGCCCAATAAAGTTATTTGATTTTGAAGAACCATCCAACTCAATGCTAATTGATTTTTTTGGCAAAGGAGTTAATTCTATGTTGGCATTAATAAATCCTGAATTACTATCGGCAACCAACTTTACATTTACAAATTTAAACACACCTAAGTTGCCCAATCTGCTTAAAGTTAAATTATGGTCTTTGCGAGAATAAGCTCTTCCACTTGCAAAAAATATGGCCCGTTTAATTGGTGCAGAGCGCATGTAATCGCTTCGCTCAAAAAAGCGCACACTATCAACCCAAACTTCTTTAAAAGGTGCGGTATCGGCCACCATTGCATAGTTGGTAAACACATTAACTTGCTTAATATTATATGGCACTAATGCCGAGTTTGGAGCTTCATTTTTTATATAAACATTTAATGCTACCATTCGGTTACCAAGCGTGGTATCCATTTTATAGTTAATGTATTTATCGCTAAAAAAGTAAAAACCTTTATCTTTTAAATAGTCATCAATCCTACCTCTTTCATTAATTAACTTATCTAAATCGTAACGAGAATTTGGTTTAATTAACGTGTTGTTAGTATCTGCGCTTATTGCTTTACTAAGCACACTGCTATCACTTGGCCAATTAACTTGTTTAATGCGGTAGGGTTCAAATAAATTAATGGTGTAAATGTAGGTAGCCGTTTTTTCTTTATCAACTTGTTCGAACTTACAATACGAATCAAAAAAACCTTGGTTATATAAGCTTGCATTAATAGCAGCTACTACTGCATTGGGGTTGGTTTGAGATAAGTATACAGGCTGCTCACCGAGTTTCCTTTTAATATATCCAGCAGAATCTTCGTGTTGATTTGGAGTGCCAAATTTATACCAAATCCATAACTTTGGGCGCATCCCTAAAATACTCCCATTAGGTTTAGGGCGAATAATATCATCAATTGAACTTGCAACTATTGATTTCTTGGCTTTTATATCATGTGTAACATACTTTACGCTAGGTTTGGTATACAACAGCTCATCACTGGGCACAAATTTTTTGGCAGTACAAGATGCAAACATCCATACCGTTAAAATTAAGTAGTACCAGTTTTTATTCTTCATTTATTTTTCTTTTTTAATGTTAATGTCTTCTTCTTTTTTGGGCGGGCTAAGTAGTTCGCTTAGTTTATTATAATCGCGCGAATACATAATGCCTACGCCAGTTTTAAACAACATGCCATCAATTAAACCTTCGTAATTATTTTCTCTAAAAGCTTTAAAACGATACCTTCCATCATCTGTAATTTTATACTCTACTATAATATCACCGGTTATGTTTTGCTGGGTGGTTGATTTTGTGGTATTATCATTCATGTTTACATTACTACCTACTTGCACGCTAAGCCTATCGTTAAATAACTGTTGTTTGTAGTTTATTTCAAGGTCGGTATTTTTTTGAGTAGCCCCAGTGTTGCTAAACGCATCATTGCTTTGAATATTTACATTTAATTCGCCACCTTTAATGTACTTTCCGCTTAGGGTATTTAGTTGGTCTGATAAAAATTGATTTACACTATTGCGGGTAAAATTACTGGTGCTACTTGCCGCTACACTATTGGTATTGCCAGGAGGTAAAAATTTGTTTAAAATCAAAAAAGCAAACACTTGTTTATTTAACTCGTTGGGGTCGTTATTAATGCTGGTTAACTTAGCATCTACCACACCACCAAAGGCATTTTTATCTTTATCAGATAAGGTAATTAAAAAACTTATTTCTGGTTTTAGCAGCTCGCCTTTAATCATTAAATTTATTTGATACTCGAGTAATTTACGATAAGCATTACGTTCGTTTTCGCTCATGCCTTGAATTTCGGCCGCTAATAAATCTAACGAAGTTGATTTTTTTTCATATAAAGTTGTAATGTCAATAGTAGCTTCCAGTGGGTCGCCAGCCCAAGTAATGGTACTGCCTTGCTTAATCATAAACTCCCGTTTAATTACTTTTTGGAATGATGCGCGGTAACTTCCATCATTTAAAGTATAGGTTCCTACCAACGACATTTTTCCACTTTGATCCATACCAAATGCCAATATCGCATCACCTTCTACCACCAATTTATCACCCGATTGGGCATCAATAATTACGGTAAATTGAGTTTGTTTATCTACCTCAATATTTGCATTTAAAACAATGCCTTTAAAGGTGCTGTTTCTTGTTAAATTTGGGTCGACAAACTTTAAAAAATGGTTGGTGTCTTTATCAATTACCTGCACAATATCTGCCCCAATATCTGTGCTTAAATCTCCCTGTTGAACCACAAATGTAAATGCACTTCCCTCAATTAATTTTATTTGTGCATCTATAATAGGTAAGTCTTGGCTGCCTCTAATTTTTATAAGGCTATTCACCTTCATTTTGCCATAATAAACTTTGTTGTTTTTAGCGGTAGTATTTATTACTGTAAAGTTTTTTGTTTGCACATCAAGGTTTAGTTTAATGTCAGTAAAATTACTGGTAAATACATCTCCATCAACTATCAATGGCTGGTTTAAATCGTCTTTAACTAAAAACTTATCAAAGTGAATGCCTTTGTTATCAATGGCTATTGTTTCGTTATCTATTTTAATTTTATTGTTAATGGCCACCAAGGTTAGTATGGCTTGGTTAAAGGTTAATTTACCATTTATTTCAGGACTTTTGGTTTTGCCACTTATTGATAGTTTACCACTTAAAAATCCACTTGCTTTATTTATTTGGCTCGGTGCAAAAGCCTCAATGGTTTGCATGGATATTTGTTTGAACTGCACATCAAATTTAATGTTGTCGTTTTGTAAATAGCCCAATGCTGTTGCATTATTATGTTTGCCACTTAAAACCAAATTTGCTTCGTACTTATCGGTTTGTGTATTGTTGGCATTTATTTTTATATCACCAATTTCAATATTTTTTAGTGATACATTATCAATACGCATATTAGCAGTAAATGCAAACGGGCTAAATTGTGCAACACTAAATTTACCATTTAAATTACCACGTACAAATGCAGTGTCGTTTTCAATTATTTTAGATAAATCGGCAATACTAAAATTATCAAACCTAATATTTAAAGGTGCGTTGGGGTTTTTATTAGCCGACTGAATACTTAGTTTATTAGCGCCTTTTGTTAAGTTTAAGTTGTTAATATTTATCCCGTTGTTGGTAATTAAAATGAAATTATCTGTAGGTACTTTCCAAGCAGTGTTTGATAAAATCACCTCACCATTTTTTATGCTTATTTGGGTTGATGTGTTGCTTAGTTTTATTTCATTTACAATTACTAATCTGTTGCCACTATCTTTTTCTATAATTTTGGTACTATTGGTTATTGTTCCGCTTGTTGCATTTCCTTCAATAATTGTTTGTGGTAAATTTATACTTCCAGATTTAATGCTTTCGGTGTTTAAATTATAACTTAATTGTTTGTTGTTACTGGTTGTGTTTATGGCAAGTTGTTTAACTGCAATGCCGCTATACACAAGCTGTG
>JAGPCI010000134.1 GCA_018058165.1 Bacteroidia bacterium | reverse complement strand
AACTTTTAACTTCCCTCAACGTACTCATTCAAAACCTAACAAATGTCATAAATAAACATGAGCCAAATTCTATAATTTATTTAAACCTTCTAACAATTTGAATGTTATCTATTAGCAAAGTGTTTTAATTCCGTTTAGAAATAGTTTAAATAAGGTGTTGTGCATTGGTTGTGTAGGATTAATCTAATGGAATAATAAATTTGCGATTAAATTAAACTAACGTATTTACAACTATTATGAATTGGTTTACCAAAATGTTTTCTTCATCAATCGGACAAAAGCTTATTGTAGCGCTTACCGGTTTGTTTTTATGTGCTTTTTTAATAGTACATGCATTGGGCAACTTAGCCTTATTTAAAAGTGATAATGGAATGAGTTTTAATCTCTATTCCGTGTTTATGACCACCAACCCATTAATTAAAACCGTATCTTATTTATTGTATGCAAGCATCATTTTGCACGCTTTAAAAGGTATTCACTTGGTTTATAAAAACCGCCAAGCCAGACCAGTGCAGTATGCAGTAGAAAACGGAAAAGCAAATAGCCACTGGACAAGCAGAAGCATGGGTATTTTAGGTACAATAATGTTGGTGTTTATTGTTGTGCACATGAGTAATTTTTGGTTTGAATATAAATTTGGACACGTACCTTATGTGCAATACACAGAAAACCTGATTACTGGTCAAATTGATGCTACTCCATTTGTAGACGAATCAGGCAATCCTATGACTATCAATAAAAAAATGGAAGAGTTTGTTGTTGGCGATAAAAAAATCACCATCGTAAAAGATTTGTATTTAGAAGTTTCTGAAGAATTTAAAAATCCACTTCTGGTTTTACTTTATGTACTTTCCATGTTTGCTGTTGGTTTCCATTTATTCCATGGTTTTAAAAGTGGATTTCAAACCATCGGTTTAAATCACCCTAAATACAATAAAGCCATTCAATTTTTAGGCACTTGGTTTTTTGCCATATTATTGCCTGCGGTTTTCGCAGCAATGCCAATCTATTTTTTTTTAGCTAAGTAATTTAAATCCATCGTAAAAATATGACATCATCAAAATTAGATGCAAAAATTCCTGGTGGGGCATTGGAGCAAAAGTGGACAACTTATCGTTCTACCGTTCCATTAGTAAACCCCGCCAATAAGCGTAGCTTAGAGGTAATTGTTGTTGGCTCTGGATTAGCAGGTGCTTCGGCAGCGGCCTCATTAGCCGAGTTGGGTTACAAAGTAAAAGTATTTTGTTTTCAAGATTCTGCACGCAGGGCACATAGTATAGCTGCTCAAGGTGGTATTAATGCTGCTAAAAACTATCAAAATGATGGTGATAGCACATACCGCTTATTTTATGATACAATTAAAGGTGGCGATTACCGCGCTCGCGAAGGAAACGTTTATCGTTTAGCCGAAGTTAGTGCAAATATAATCGACCAGTGTGTAGCGCAAGGTGTACCTTTTGCTCGCGAATATGGAGGAATGCTTGATAACCGCTCTTTTGGTGGTACACAAGTTAAACGTACTTTTTATGCTGCAGGCCAAACAGGTCAGCAATTATTATTAGGTGCGTATAGCGGTTTACAACGTCAAGTTGGTTTAGGTGCAGTAGAAATGCTAACCCGCCACGAAATGTTAGATATTGTTAACATTGATGGTAAATGCCGTGGTATTATTGCCCGCGATTTGGTTACTGGTAAATTAGAGCGTCACTTTGGCCATGCAGTATTATTATGTACTGGTGGTTATGGTAATGTTTTTTACCTTTCTACTAATGCAATGGGTAGCAATGTAACTGCTGCTTGGAAAGCCCACAAACGTGGTGCATTTTTTGGCAACCCTTGCTTTACCCAAATTCACCCAACTTGTATTCCTGTTTCTGGCGATCATCAATCAAAATTAACTTTAATGAGTGAGTCGTTGCGTAATGATGGACGTATTTGGGTACCAAAACGTAAGGAAGATGCAGAAGCAATTCGTGCAGGTAAATTAAATCCAAACGATTTAAAAGAAGAAGATAGAGATTATTATTTAGAAAGACGTTACCCTGCTTTTGGTAACTTAGTACCTCGCGATGTGGCTTCACGTGCTGCTAAAGAGCGTTGTGATGCTGGTTTTGGTATAAACAAAACAGGCGAAGCTGTTTATTTAGATTTTGCTTTTAATACCAAATATAAATATGGTGTTAAAGAGGCTACCAAAAAAGGTATTCAAAACCCAACTGAGGAGCAATTAACAGAATTGGGTAGGGCAGTTGTAAAAGAACAATACGGTAATTTGTTTGATATGTACCAACAAATTACTGGCGTTAATCCATACGAAAATCCAATGATGATTTACCCTGCTGTACATTACACAATGGGTGGCTTATGGGTTGATTATAACTTAATGACAACCGTACCTGGTTTATATGCATTAGGCGAAGCAAATTTTTCAGATCACGGTGCAAATCGTTTGGGAGCATCTGCTTTAATGCAAGGTTTGGCCGATGGTTACTTTGTAGTTCCATACACAATTGGAAGTTATTTAAGTAAAGAAATTAGTGTAAAACCAATAGATACTAACCACGAAGCATTTGTAACTGCCGAAAACGAAACCAGAGCTCGTTTAGAAAAGTTAATGAACATTAAAGGAACCAAGTCTGTTGATCATTTTCACAAGCGCTTAGGTAAAATAATGTGGGAAAAATGTGGTATGGCGCGTAATGCCGAAGGTTTAAAACAAGCTATTACCGAAATTCAAGCATTAAGAATTGAGTTTTGGAAAGATGTTCGTGTACCAGGTGAAATGAACGACTTTAACCCAGAACTTGAAAAAGCTGGCCGTGTAGCAGATTTTATTGAACTAGGTGAACTAATGTGTAAAGACGCTTTAAACCGTAACGAAAGTTGTGGTGGCCACTTCCGCGAAGAATATCAAACAGAAGAAGGTGAAGCATTGCGTGATGATGAGCAATACAATTATGTAGCAGCTTGGGAGCAATTAACCAATGGCGATTGGGAGTTACACAAAGAAATATTGAATTACGAAAACATTAAAATAGCACAACGCAGTTATAAATAATAGGTTTTGTTTGATTGAATTGATATCAATTAAACTTAATCTATTTAATATATCAAACCATAATAAAAAGTACAACAATGAGTGGAGATATGAACGTAACACTTAAGGTGTGGAGACAAAAAAATAACAATGATCGTGGTCGTTTCGAAACCTATCCGGTTCAAGGCGTATCACCTGATATGAGTTTTTTAGAAATGTTCGATGTATTAAACGAACGTTTAATAAACGAAGGCAAAGACCCCGTAGCATTTGATCACGATTGCCGCGAAGGTATTTGTGGCATGTGCAGTATGTTTATTAATGGCCGTCCGCATGGCCCATTGCAAGGTGTAACTACCTGCCAATTACACATGCGATCGTTTAAAGATAACGATACAATTGTGGTAGAGCCTTGGCGTGCAAAAGCATTCCCGGTAATTAAAGATTTAGCAGTAAATAGAAGTGCGTTTGATCGTATTATGTCGGCTGGTGGATTTATTTCTATCAACACTGGTAATGCGCAAGATGCTAATGCAACTCCAATTGGTAAAGATGATGCGGATATGGCTTTTGCGGCAGCAACATGTATTGGTTGTGGCGCTTGTGTAGCAGCTTGTAAAAATGCTTCGGCAATGTTATTTGTTTCGGCTAAAGTTTCGCAATTTGCATTGTTACCTCAAGGTCAGCCAGAGCGTAAACAACGCGTGTTAAACATGGTAGCTCACATGGATGATGAAGGTTTTGGATCATGTACCAATACGGGTGCTTGCGAGGCCGAGTGTCCTAAAGGAATATCAATTAGTAATATTGCTCGCATGAACCGCGATTATATTGGTTCGCAGTTTTCTTCTCAAAAAGGTTAAGCAATAAAATATCATATTTCAAAAATCCTGTTAACTAAAAAGTTGGCAGGATTTTTTTATGCAACCTTATTTAAAAATATTTTATCTTTACAACATCTAATATGACCATTTCTAGCATTATTCGTAAAATATTTGTTTTATTGGCGTTGTTATTTATTGCTGCAGCCAGTTACGCTACCCACTACAGGGCTGGCGAAATTTTGTATGAACAAATTACCGAAAGAAGGTATAAAATTACTGCTATTTCATATACAGATCCTTCATCCTTTGCCGACCCATCAACCATCGAAATTGAAATAAAATTTGGCGATGGCTCAAGCGAAAAAGTAAAACGAATTTCAAGAAATGTATTGTCAACAAGGGTAGTGCAAAATGTATATGAAGTAACGCACGAATATAGGGTTGATGGTACTTATATAATTAGCTATTACGATCAAAATAGGGTAAATGGAATTGTAAATGTTAACCTAGGCAATACAGAATACATTCCTTTTTATGTTGAAAGTTTATTAAAGGTAAACCAAAGTATGGGGCCAAATAGGTCGCCAATTTTAACCAAACCACCAATTGATAATGGTTGTGAAAAAAAAACTTATTTTCATAATCCTGCTGCATACGATCCCGATGGTGATAGTTTAACGTTTGAATTTACAACACCTAAACAAAATACTGGTGTGGTTGTGCCAAACTATAGCGACCCCGAAGCAACTAATGATTTGTTTGAAATTGGCTTAAACAATGGTCAAGTAAAATGGAATGCTCCAACCAAGGTTGGCATTTATAATATTGCTATTTTAATTAAAGAGTACCGTAAAGGTTTTTTGGTTGGATATGTTGTACGCGACATGCAAATTTTTATAGATAAATGCTTAAACAATCCTCCAACTGTACAAGATATTGCTGATGGTTGTGTTGTGGTTGGTGATTCTATTTCTCGGATTATTTCAGCTAACGAAACCGATACTGGCCAACGTGTTTCTTTACATGGATTTGGTGGTCCTTTTTCGGTTGATAATAAATCAATTTTTACACCTAATCCTGCAATTGCTCTGGGTTCGGTTTCAACTAGGTTTAGCTGGAATCCAACATGTAATCAAATTAGATACAGGCCTTGGCAAGTAATTTTTGAGGCAAGAGATGATCAAGTTACTTCTCCGGCAGTTAATCAAAATTCGTTTTTTGTTACGGTTATTGGTCCTCCTGTTTTAAATGTTAAAACCAAACAAATTGATAATGGCTTTAATCTAACTTGGAATAAAGATACTTGTGGCCTTGTTGGCGAATACCGCATTTACAGGCGAATAGATAGCAGCCATTGGAATCCTAGTCAATGCGAAACAGGTGTGCCTGCATACACAGGCTTTAAATTGTTAACCTCCATAAAAACCATTAATAATCCTAATATCACTTCGTTTTACGATGATAATAATGGCGTAGGGTTATCACCATTGGTTAGGTATTGTTACCGCATAGTTGTAGTTTATCCGCCACGTAGCATTACTGGACAAATTATTTTTTCAGAAACATCAGAAAGTATTGCATCAATTGAAGTGTGTGATAATATTATTTTATCAAGCCCCGAAATAACCAAGGTAAGTATTTTAAATACATCAACCACTAATGGTAAAATAAATGTGGCCTTTATTACACCTAAAATAGTTGATACAACCGAGTATGTTAAGCCATACAAAATTGTACTTAATCGTAAAGCATCAAATCAAACTAGCTCGGTTGCAATTGCTACATTTAATTATAATAATTATACTGCTATGGTTGATGCTGAAATAGAAGATTCTTTATTAAATACTTTTGCAAATCAATATGTTTACTCGGCAGAGTTTTGGGCAACTGTTAATGATACGTTTAAAAAAGTTTCAAGTGGCACTAGTGCAACATCTATTAGAAACACAATGTACAGCACCGATAAAACCAATATTATATCTTGGAACATAAATGTGCCTTGGGTTAATGATAGTTTTGTAGTGTATCGTAAAAATAACCTAAACAACTTTGATAGTATTGGAATTACAGCCGAAAATAAATATAGTGATATTGGCCTAACCAATAATGTTACCTATTGTTATTTAGTAAAATCATTAGGTAATTATAGGGTGTTTAATAATGAGTTTTCAACCATAAACTTCTCTCACGAAATTTGTGGTACACCTATAGATACCATAAAACCATGTGCACCACAATTATTAGTTACACCACCTTGTGGCGATGTTTATGAGTACCGTAATTTTTTAGATTGGATTCCTAATAATGTATGTGCTTATGATGTGGTTAAATACCGTATTTACCATAAACAATTATTAAAATCTAACTTTGCCTTACTTATCGAAGTAGCAAATAACCAAACCCGTTATGTTGATGATAGGGAAGAGTTAAAACTGTCTATTACGGGCTGTTATTACATTGCCGGTGTTGATTCTGCCGGAAACGAAAGCGACCCAACAAATATTACATGTGTAGAAAACTGTCCTACTTATAGAATTCCAAATGTGTTTACGCCCAATGGCAATGGATTTAATGATACTTTATATCCGTTTCCTTATCGTTTTGTAAACAGTATTGATATGGTAATTTTTAACCGTTGGGGTGAGCCTGTTTTTGAAACAAAGAATATAGATATTTTGTGGGATGGTAAAGATGCTAAAACCCAAAAAGACCTTCCTGATGGAGTTTATTATTACATTTGTGAAGTGAACGAAATTTACCTTGATGGCATAAGAAAACGCACATTAAGAGGTACCATACAAATAATTAGATAAAATAGTGTTTACAGGAATTATAGAACAACTTGGTAAAGTTAAAAAAATTGAAACCCAAGATACCAACAAGCATTTTACAATTACAGCAGCTTTTACACCCCAACTAAAAATAGACCAAAGTGTAGCGCATAATGGCGTTTGTTTAACTGTGGTAAATATTAATGGAAATGATTATACGGTTACTGCAATTAACGAAACTTTAGAGAAAACCAACCTGCATCAACTAAACATAAACGATGTAGTAAATCTAGAACGTTGTATGCCTGCAAATGGTAGGTTTGATGGCCATATTGTGC
>JAGPCI010000133.1 GCA_018058165.1 Bacteroidia bacterium | reverse complement strand
TTCAAAAAAAAACGAGGTACAAAACTGTACCTCGTTGTAAAAGCTTAATAGGTAAAAAAGTTATTTTATAGTTGGCATATACTTAGCTAAAATTTCTTTTTGGGCTTGGGTATAATTTTGTTTGTTGTAATACAATTGCATGTAATTTAAGTTGGTGGTTTTTATGGCCAAGTAATTTGCTAATTCGGCAGCAGGGCCAGCTAGGCGGCTATTGGTGCTTAACATTGCATCAAACAAGTGTGGTACTAAAGTTTCGCTGTAAATACCACAGGTTTTTAATGCTGCAAATGCATTGTTTCTGGTTCTAAATTCCCATTGGTTACTTGCATAATTAATTAATGCATTGGTATGTATTTTTACATCAATATTATTGTTAACACATAATTCGTGGTACTTAATATTTACACTATTATTCATGCCATACACATCTTTTACAATGGGTAAATACATGTTTACATTAGCTGCATCTATTTTACATATTTTTTCGATAGCAGCTTGTACCACATCATAACTTTTATCTGTTAACGATTTTGCTATAGCACTCACGCAAAAAGTATTATCGCCATTATACGCTTTTATAAAAGTTAATTTAGCTTGAGGTTCGGTATTTTTAAACACACTTAATAATTGGTAGTTGGTTACTTCATCATTTATCAATTGGGTAATAATTTCGCTTTGCATGGCATGAAAAGTTTCTTTGCGAAATACTTCCATTAACAGTTCACGTTTTTTCTCTACATCTACCTCTTTTAATGCCACCAAAGCATCATACCTATCAAGCATATTTGGAGCGGCTAATACTTGTGCTTTTAGTTGGTCGAACGATTTTTTAAAGTTAACCGTTTTCATTACCATACTATTTGGGTCGAACAACACAAATGCAATTTCTTTTTTATTAGGATTAGCAATTTTTACCACTTCAAATTGGTTTTGTATCCAATCTTTTTTGGTGTCAAAAGTTCCATCAGTGTAATGTACTTCAAATACAATTGGCATTTTAAAAAAGCCTATTACTTCATCGCGTTGATGCGTTTGTTCAATAGCAATTTCGGTATGTTGGCTGCCATCCTTTAAAATTAAATCTTCAAAATGAACATTGTATTGCGGCTCGCCACCACGCAAAACCCATTGGTCAAAAAACCAACTCATATCAATGCCTAACTTATCTTGTATGGCTTGTTGTAAATCGTTTGTTTCTACATTTGCATAAGCATGTTTAGTTAGGTAGTGGTTTAATGCTCTTTTCCATTGGTCGTTGCCTAAAACATAACTTAACATGCTAATTACATTTGAGCCTTTTGGGTAATTACGAGCAGTACCAGCACTGGTATGTCTTATTGGGAATTTATCTTTTTTTGTGGCATCAATTGCCGAGTTTTGTTCGCTTCTTCGTTGCCAATTGTAAGCATCATCGCCATACAATTTTTGGGTAAGCATTTTTGGATAATAAGTGGCCCAACTTTCTTGCAACCAAGTGTCGCGCCAATCGCGGGCTGTTATGTAATCACCAAACCATTGGTGTGTTAACTCATGGCAATTTACTCCAACATAATTTCTATCTAAATAAGCACGTTCATCTACATTAAAAAAATCGCCAAATATGGTAGCTGTTGTGTTTTCCATAGCACCATATAAAAAGTCTTGCACCATAATTTGCGAGTAACTTTCCCAAGGATATTTTATACCTGTTTCTGTTTCTAAAAAATCTACCATCATTTCGCTGTAACGATAAGTTGGTTCAGCCCTTTCTTCAAACTCAGGGTAGTAATATAAATTCATTGGAACACCTTTGCCGCTCTTGGTTTTTTTGATGCCATATTTACCAATTCCTAACATAAGTAAATAACCTGCGTGAGGTTTACTCATGCTGTAATGCCAAGTTGTGGTATTGTTTTTATTCGCTGTTTTTTTTAGCAATGCACCATTAGATAATACCTCATAACCAGTTTCAAAAGTTACCACTGTTTCGGTAATAAATTTATCATTTGATTCATCATACATCGGTATCCAATAGCGGTTATCTACACCTTGTCCTTGGGTCCAAATTTGTTTGCGCACAGCAAAAGGGTTTTTAGCTGGATTTTCGGGTACATTCCATCCAATAAAGTAAATTCCTTTACGCGGTGTTGCCTCGTATTCAAAAATTATATTATTGGTTTGGTCCCATTGCAATGGTTTAGTAGGTTTAACCCAAACGCCCTTACTTGTGGTATAAAAAGGTAAGGTTTGATTGCCTAATAAAGCGGATTTTATTAGAATACCAGGCGCATCAAAAAAAACCGAATCTACTTGTTTTTGTAATACCGTAAAACTGTGGGTTACTTTACCTTTTACCAATCCTTTTTGGGTATCAAAACTCACTTCTACTTTCATGCGTGTAATGTCGAGTGCATGTTCTCTGTATGATAAGTTATCTTTTAAATAACTTCGGTAGGTATTTTGGGCCGAAGCAAATGTGCCAATACATAAGAAGGCAACAAGTAGTTTTTTCATGATTAATTAAATAATGCTTTAGCGCAATATAATAATTATCATCAAAGTAAATAATTGAGGTTTTTTATTCTGGCTTTTTGTTATCCTCAATAAAAGGAATAATTTCTTTTAAACCGGTGGCTACTTTCATCTCACCAGTTAAAAAATACTGCAACATTGGTCCTGCTAATACACTTGTTAAAACGGCCATTATCACCAAAGCTACAAATAACTGTTCGTTTATTAAACCAGCTTGTAGTGCTAATAAACCAAGCACAATTTCCATTGCTCCGCGCGCATTCATGCCAAAACCTACTGCTAAACTTTCGCGTATTGATAATCTCCCCCACAAAGCACCTAAGCCTACACCAATAAGTTTTGTGCACACCGCTAGTAAAGTAATTATTATAACAAGCGATAAGTTAAAATTAGCAATAAAGTTTACCTTAAAACCAATTGAAACAAAAAATAAAGGGGCAAAAATATTGGTAATAAATTGATGAATAATTTCGCGTGCTCTTTCTGTAAAATGTACCGAATCGCCAATGGCAATACCAACTATAAATGCACCAAATATTGCATGTATACCTATTTTTTCGGTAAATGCTGCACCTAAAAAAGCCAGGCTTAATGATAATGCTAAAATACCACCTGGCCACGATAAATTTTTATTGGCCCATGGTAACGATTTATTAATTAAAATTCGTCCAACGGTTAACATCAAAATGGCGTATCCAATAGTAAAAGCAAGGGTGTACAAAAAATTAATTGAAGCACCACCAGTATTCATCATACTTAATATTACCGAGAACAGCAGCCAACCAACCAAATCATCAAACATTGCAGCCGCTATTATTATCATACCAATTTTGGTTTTAAATAAGTTTAAATCCATTAAAGTACGCGCAATTACTGGCAATGCAGTAATGGCCATAGCAGTAGCAATAAATAAACTAAACACCAATTTATTGTTTGCAATTGTATTGTTTTGATATAAATAATCATACAAAAAATTACCTGCAAAATAGCCTAAAGTAAGTGTAGTAATTAAACCTATAAAACTTGTTTTAAGAGCTGTTTTACCTTGTTGCCTAATTACGGCAAACTCTACTTCCATTCCTGCAGCAAATAGCAATAACACCACCGATATAGATGAAATGCCATCCATTACTAAACCAATATTTCCTGTTGTGGTAAAAACCTGCTCAGCAAAAAAAGGATAGAACTTACCTAAAATAGTAGGACCTAAAATAATACCTGCTACAATTTCGCCAACCACCAAAGGCATACGTAATTTCCTGAAAAACTCGCCCAATACTCTGCCCAGCAATAGCATTAAACTAATGGCTAATAGCAGATTTGTGGTTTCCTCGTGCGACATGGGTTTTGATGTTATAAATTAGTTTTGGGTAGAAAGTTGCGGTGCATTTACAATAAGCAAATCGCAGGGTAAATCGGCTAAGGCAAATTCAATATCATGCGGAAAAACCCTATCTAAAATATTTAAACTCATATCTGGCGAATTTAACACCAATAAATCTGCGTTATGCTCGCGTGCAAATTTAGTAATAACATAACCAGGTTTGCCCTCAATACGCTCCGTAATTAGCTGCATATTTCCACAATCTGTGCAAGCTAAAATATCATTTAATTTATTAACTTCTTCAATTATTACTTGTTCTTTTCTGGAGTCGTTGTTGTCTTCACTTCTTATCACCGCCATTTTACCAGCGTCTTCTTCTTGCACCACATACAACTGTTCAGCCTTCATAGTTTTGGCTATATAAATTGCAGTTTCAATTGTGTTTTCTGTTTTTAAATGATCACTACCTTCCACAACAATTCGTTTAATTGGCATTGATTTAATATTGGGTTCGCGCAACATTAATACGCTACATTTTGCTTTTCGGCAAAGGTTACGAGCTATACCACCTAATATATATTTCAACATGCTTTCTTTTTCTAAAGCACCAGCAATCAATAAGTCAACTTCTTCTTTTTCGCAAATGGCTATTATTTGGTCAACTGGATCTCCTTGTTCCCAAATTACATTATTAGAATTTCCATCTAACCCAAACCTGTGTAATAAGTGTTTTAAATATTGCTCTTGTTGCAATGTTTTATCACCAATATGAATAAAAATTAGTTGGGCCATTAATAACTTTTGTAACCTGCTCGATTCAGCTAAAATTGCCTCTATTCGTGGTGTAAAACCGATTGCTATTGCGATTTTTTTAAACGGATATGATTTTTTTTTCTCCTGATTATTCATGTTAGCGAATATACTTTTTGTTGTTGCAATTTTGTTGGTTTTAATTTTGTCATCAAACTTTAATTTCTAACCTAAGTAGGTAATAACCTTAGGCTTCTTTTGGTTTGATTTTAATCATATAAAAAACAAGTACTTAAACTATTGTGTAGCGCTTTGTTTTTCTTGTGTTTTAAAGTATTGGGTTGATATTTAAATAGGCTTTAAACTAATTAGTATTTTCTGATGGTAATTGTTAAACTTGTGGCCTAAAGATGGTAAAAAAAGATATACTTTTAGAAGCCTATTTGCACATTTGCGAAGCCAGGGCAATGGCCGAAACTTATGATGCTAATAGGTCAATTTGCAGGTACGTGCATTCTACTTCTATTGGCCACGAAGCTATTCAATTAGCAGTTGGCATGCAGCTTATGCCTTACGATTATTGCTCGCCTTATTATAGAGATGAATCTATGTTATTGGGCATGGGAATTAGCCCATATGAGTTAATGTTGCAATTACTTGCAAAAGCAGAAGATCCATTTTCGGGCGGACGTACTTACTACGCGCATCCAAGTTTAAATAGAGACGAGTTTCCTAAAATTCCGCACCAAAGTAGTGCTACTGGAATGCAAGCTATTCCTGCAACTGGTATGGCTCATGGTATTGCTTATAAAGAAAGTCAAAGGTTAAATACCAAAGGCGAATATCCTGTGGTGGTTTGTAGTTTTGGCGATGGTTCTGTTACCGAAGGCGAAGTTGCTGAAGCTTTTCAAATGGCAGTTTTAAAACAATTACCCATTATTTATTTAGTTCAGGATAACAATTGGGGAATTAGTGCAAGCGGTGATGAAATGCGTGCAATGGATGCTTACGAGTATGCAGCAGGTTTTAAGGGTTTAAAACGGATGCGTGTAAATGGTAGCGACTTTGTAGAGAGTTATGAGCGAGTTGCCGAGGCGATAGAATATGTGAGAAATAGCCGTAAACCAATTTTAATTCATGCCAATGTTCCATTGTTGGGCCATCATACTTCTGGTGTGCGTAAAGAGTGGTACCGAACAGAAGATGACATGGCGCTTCATACCAAAGATGACCCGCAACCCAAATTAAGAAAATTATTACTGGAGATTGGAATAAACGAAGCTGAAATAATAGACATTGAAAAAGATGCTATTTTTAAGGTTGAACAACATTTTAAACAAGCAGTAGATAGTGCCGACCCACACCCAAGCACTGTTGAAGAACATATTTACGCACCAAGTGGTGCAACCCAAGAGGTAGGCAATAGAACCCCCGAAGGCAAAGAACCAAGTGTGATGGTGGATGCAGCTTTACATGCTGTAGATGAGTTAATGGCTAAACACCTAGAGTGTTTATTTTACGGGCAAGATGTTGGTGAAAGGTTAGGTGGGGTATTTCGTGAGGCAGCTACTTTAGCAGGAAAATACGGAAACGAAAGGGTATTTAACACACCAATTCAAGAAGCTTATATCATGGGCTCTACAGTTGGTATGAGTGCAGTTGGTGTAAAACCAATTGTTGAAATTCAGTTTGCAGATTATGTTTGGACAGGTGTAAATCAATTGGTGTGCGAAATTTCAAAATCATCGTACTTAACCATGGGAAAATTTCCCGTAAGTGCTATTGTTAGAATTCCTATTGGGGCATATGGAGGCGGTGGTCCATACCATAGTGGAAGTATAGAGTCAACTCTATTAACTTTAAAAGGAATAAAGATTGCTTACCCAAGTAATGCAGCCGATATGAAAGGATTAATGAAAGCCGCTTATTATGATGGCAATCCTGTAATTATGCTTGAGCATAAAGGTTTGTATTGGAGTAAAAATCCTGGTACAGAGTTGGCGCGTTGTGTTGAACCTGATGAAGATTATATTTTACCTTTAGGCAAAGCAAACACTGTTTTACATGCAAGCGATGATGCAATAGAGAATGGGGAAAGTTGCTGTATTATCACCTGGGGAATGGGTGTGTATTGGAGTATAAATGCTGCTAAACAATTTGCTGGTAGGGTAGAGGTTGTTGATTTAAGAACACTACAACCTTTAGATGAAGATTATATTCAAGCTGCTGTTAAACGCCATGGTAAATGTTTGGTAGTAACAGAAGAAGCCTTATTAAACTCTTTTGCCGAAAGTTTGGCAGGGCGAATTGCACATGATTGTTTTAAACATTTAGATGCACCAGTGTTTACAATTGGTGCTAAAAACTTACCTGCTGTGCCTTTAAACGTTGTTTTAGAAGCCGAAATGCTTCCTAATGCAGATAAGGTAGCTGCTAAAATTGAAGAGCTATT
>JAGPCI010000132.1 GCA_018058165.1 Bacteroidia bacterium | reverse complement strand
GTATCAACTTTAATTTTATTATACACATCAGCGGGTAAAACCATATCGCCTGTAACACCTAATAACATCAACCCTAAACCATCGTTTCCTTCAGGTAATTCGGCAGCATTATATGTTGGGCGAGTAGTGCCTTTTGCTTTAAAAATGGCATCAATTTTTTTATTGATTTCATCTTCTAAACCATTTGCTTTAATGTAAAGTTCGCATTGTTGGTCGATAGCAGCATTCATAAAAAATGCACAAATAATTGCAGCCGGACCATTAATAGTCATCGAAACCGAAGTTTTAGGATCAGCTAAATTAAACCCAGAATATAATTTTTTTGCAGCATCTAAACTCCAAACACTAACGCCCGAATTGCCAATTTTACCATAAATATCTGGTCTATGATCTGGATCGTGGCCGTATAAAGTTACCGAATCGAAAGCTGTACTTAAACGCTTTGCTGGCATACCTTGCGATACATAATGAAAACGTTTGTTGGTACGCTCTGGCCCACCCTCTCCGGCAAACATCCTGGTTGGGTCTTCGCCTTCACGTTTAAAAGGATAAATACCCGCAGTGTAAGGAAAATCGCCAGGGAAATTTTCTTGCAACGACCATTGTAATATTTCGCCCCACGCCTTAAATTTAGGCACTGCTACTTTTGGTATTTGCGAATGTGATAACGACTCTGAATGTGTTTTAATTTTTATTTCTTTATCGCGTACCTTAAAAACATAATACTCGTTTCGGAATAAATCTTTTTTCTGCTCCCAAGTATCAATGATAATTTTATTACGTGGGTCAAGGTTTAATTCTATTTCTTTATAAGCTGCTTTAAGTGCATCAATTAGGTTTGCATCTACATTTTTCAACTCCGATAAAGTTTGAATAGAAAGCTGCATACCATAAAGTTTATCAGCAATTTCTGATTGTTTTTTTACCCATTTATCGTAGTTACGGTTGTTATCACTAATCTCTGATAAGTAACGAATACGCGAAGGTGGAATAATGTAAATTTTCTCACTCATCTCTTCAGAAATGGTGTATGATGAAACTAAATTTGCACCAGTTTTTTCAGCCACTTTATCCATAATCGACTTGTACAAACGGTTCATGCCTGGGTCGTTAAACTGACTAGCAATAGTACCATAAACAGGCATGTCATCAGGCTTTTGGTCGAACAATTTATGGTTGCGTTGAAATTGTTTTTTAACATCACGCAAGGCATCTAAAGCACCTTTTTTATCAAACTTATTTATAGCAATAATGTCGGCAAAATCCAACATGTCAATTTTTTCTAGTTGTGTTGCAGCACCATATTCTGGTGTCATTACGTATAGAGCCACATCGCTATGATCCATTATTTCAGTATCGCTTTGGCCTATGCCCGATGTTTCAATTATAATTAAATCAAAGTTGGCTGCTTTTACAATATCAATAGCTTCTTGCACATGTTTTGATAAAGCTAAATTACTTTGCCTTGTAGCCAACGAGCGCATATATACACGCGGGTTTTTAATGGCATTCATTCTAATTCTATCACCTAAAAGTGCACCACCTGTTTTCTTTTTTGATGGATCAACAGAAATAATGGCAATAGTTTTTTCGGTAAAATCTAATAAAAACCTACGCACCAATTCATCAACCAATGAAGATTTTCCGGCACCACCAGTGCCTGTAATACCCAATACAGGAGCATTAGTTGTTTGTTTATTATCTTGGTTAATTTTATCTAAAACATGTTGAAATTTTTCAGGATTATTTTCGGCAGCAGAAATTAATCGCGCAATAGATTTAACGTTTTTAGTTGAAAGGTGTTTTGCTTCATCGCCAATATCTTGACCAGTTGCATAATCGCACTTTTCTAACATATCGTTAATCATGCCTTGCAAGCCCATTGCTCGCCCATCATCAGGACCATAAATACGGCAAATGCCATAATTATGCAACTCTTCCATCTCTTCAGGCAAAATGGTTCCACCGCCTCCACCAAATATTTTTATATGGCTACACCCTTTTTCTTTAAGTAAATCGTACATGTATTTAAAATACTCTACGTGTCCGCCTTGGTAACTACTCATTGCAATTGCGTTTGCATCTTCTTGTATAGCACAATCAACTACCTCAACGGCACTTCTATCATGCCCAAGATGAATTACCTCTGCCCCACTAGCCTGAATAATCCTACGCATAATATTTATGGCAGCATCGTGCCCATCAAATAAAGCAGCGGCAGTTACTATTCGTATTTTGTTTTTAGGTTGATATATTGCTACAGTTTCCATATTGGTATTTAAATAAAAAAAATCGAACAAATGTATAGGTTTTATTGGTATTAACAGCACTTTTATAGGCATAAAAAGATTTTTAATCTATCAAATGGAAGGTAACCACAGCGGGCTTTTCATTAACCACTAAGTACACAAAGAATGCACGAGGTTCACTAAGGGGTAAAATGACTCGCGACAATGCCTCGTGTTCCTAGTGAAAAACTTTGTAAACCTTGTGGTTAAAACTGTCTTGTGTTATGCTGTGGTTTCTTTTCTTGCAGAGGTTTGTTTGGCACACTAAAAACTATAAACCAAGCTATTATTAAAACTGCTAAACATTTTATTGATACCCGGAGGAGGGTCGGCATCAAATACATATTTTGCTTGGGTTCTAAACGAAAACTTACCGGAAGATTTAAACAGCAAACTCGCTTCAACCGAAACACGGTAATCATTTATATCAGTAATTTTAGGCTGCAAGTATGCCACAAATGTCATGGGTAAATAATCCCATTCGCTAATATCTAAACTTGCATACGAGCTTAATCGTAAATTATTTTGGGCAGTTAGGTTTGGGTTTTGTTCGTACTCATACATCAACACATTGCCTATATAAAAAAAAGATTTATTGTCTTTATACACCCTAAACCTAAGTCCGCCACCAGTAAGTACACGCAAACTAATATCCAATTGCTGATTAAATTGCACTTGCGCAAAAGCTTCTGGAAAAACAACCGAATCGCCAAGCATAATGTATCTAAAGTGTTGAAATGCGTTGTTCATCAGATTTTTATTATCCACACTCACAAAACTCACATCATTAACCATTAAAATATTACGTTTAGTATTGGCATGTATAAGCGAAAACCGGTTGCTAAGCTGAGTAAGCGTAGTAGTAATTTGTGTGTAGTTGGCCCCAAACTCTATATTACCTTGCCAACCCATTTTAGGATTTTCGTAACGCCTGCCCTCCATGCTTACAATTTGCTGCGCACTGTTATTGTAAAACATAAAAACACACAAAATAAACGCTATCCACCTCATTAATGTTGGCAAATATAGGCCGTAGTTTTTATTAGTTAAAATGAAACAGTTTGGCATAATCTAAAAAACACTACATTTGCGTTTTGCAATTTTAAAACAACAAACATTTCAACAGAATGAATTTAAGAGAAATCGTAGCAATTTCGGGTGTTGGCGGATTACACAAAATAATTGGCCGTACAAAAACAGGTTTAATTTTAGAAAGCTTAAACGAAACAAAAAAACGTTTCCCAACTAGCATTCAAGATAAAGTATCGGTTTTAGAAGACATATCAATGTACACCGAAGACGGTGACATGCGTTTGGCCGAGGTGTTTGTTAAGTTAAACGAAAACGGTAAAGTACCAACATCTAAAGATGATGTAAAAACACTTCGTAAGTTTTTAGTTGATGTAATAAAACTAGATAGCGAACGCGTATACGACAGCGATATTAAAAAACTAATTACTTGGTACAACGCACTAAAAGATATTGTAGATTTTAAAGCGTTACTTGCCGAGCAACAAGCAGAGGAGGCCGAAGCAATTGCTGCCGAAGAAGCAGAAGAGGCTCCTAAAAAGACAGCAAAAAAGACCAGTAAAAAAGATGAAACAGGTGACGAAGCTGAAGTAGAAAAACCAAAGAAAGTTGCTGCAAAAAAAGCTGCTGCACCTAAAAAAACTACTACTGCTAAAACTGTTACTCCAAAACCTACAAAACTTAGCAATAAAACTGCATCAAGCACCAATACTTACCGTCCTAAGTCGGTATAATATTGTAATAACATTACCCATTAAAAGCCTCTTCAAACCGAAGGGGCTTTTTGTTTTTTGGGGCTTTCCCGCTCTTGGGCGGGCCGCGTGTTCTGTGCTACTTTGGTAGCACTGCCACCCGCTAAGCTGGGGATTAATTTATCTAGTGAATAATTTCAAAACCAAATTCAATCATCACACTTCTACTATAAAAAAATTGACATAAAAAAAGAGGCTGCAAAAATTTACAACCTCTTTTTAATTTTTAATACTAACCCGGTATACGAGCCAAGTATTTTTCTAAATCTTTTATTTGGCTTACCACCTGATCATTTTTAGGTTTACAATTTTTTGCTCTTCTAAAAAAATCTTTGGCTGCCCTAAACTCACGCTTATTCATATACACCTGCACCATTCCTAAATGTGCCATGGCTTCACTTTCTTTATCAGGTATGCCTTTTGCTAATGCGGCTTTTAAATATTTTTCAGCTTCTCTAAAATTACTTTTTTGCAAAGCCATCATACCCAATTGCATTTTGTTGGCACCTTCGGTATCGGCCATGCTACTACCAATTGATGCACTCTTTTTTAAATGCATTTCGGCACTATCAAAGTCTTTGTTCATCATAGCAATATTACCTTTTAAGGTATAAAACGTACTGCGTATTGGTTTAAACAATAATGCCGGAAACCATACCATGTTAATAATACGCTCTACCTCTTCCATATCTCCATTTTCCATTGGCTCTTGCACCAAACGTAATGGACCAATAAAAAAGTGGCTAAATATTGCAATAAACGAGAGTGTGTAAAAAATAATAGCAGCCCAAATATCTCCTAAATTGGCAAACTGAAGCAATAAACCAATTACCAAAGCAGCCACACCAGCCCATAATCGATATTTAATAAGTAGATTGTAAAATTTCATTATATAATTTTTATGGGTGCAAATGTATTAAAACCTGCATAAAGTCGCTGCAAAAAAAGCAATTGGGTTATAAATTATAAATTTAAAACCCAATTACCTAACAAATAATTATCGTTAACTATTTAACATCAATATTTTGCAAGTAAATTCTATTGCAAATTAATATTAAGGTTACAAATTATACTTATAAACATCCTCAATGGCATCGTCAGCTCCTTGTATATTACACAACTCCTTTATAAAACCATCGGCCATGCCGTATACCCAACCATGCAATTGCAAACCACCGTTTTTCCATGCTTGCTGAACGATAGTAGTTTTGGCAACGTTTTTAATTTGCTCAATAACATTAAGTTCTGTTAATCTATTTGCACGCTCGGTCATATCTTTAATGGCATCAAGTTCTGTTTGGTGTTTTGTATACACATCTTTAATATGGCATAACCAATTATCAACAAAACCATGTAAATCATTACTCATTGATGCAACTACACCACCACAACCATAATGCCCACACACTATTACATGTTTTACATGTAAGTAATTTACAGCATATTCTAGCACACTTAAAAAATTCATATCAGTATGCACTACTAAATTAGCAACATTTCTGTGAACAAAAATTTCTCCGCTACTTGTATTTGTAATTTCGTTAGCTGGCACACGACTATCGCTACAACCAATCCATAAATAATCTGGCTTTTGGCCTTTAGCAATATTTACAAAAAAATCCTTATCCTCTTGTAACTTTTCAAGTACAAATTTCTTGTTACCTTCAATTAGTTTTAAATATGAGTTTTCCATTTTATTTATATTTTTTAATGTGCACCAAAACGGTACACCTCTTTAATTTTAATCAATTCTAATTTAATATTTCTAAACTTCGCAGTTTCTTTAAAATCATTAATTACCTCTAAAACATCATAATCAATATACCTCGATTTTGAGCCATCAATTATTACATGTTCGCCTTCGGGAATGTTTTCTAAAGTAGCTAATATGCTAGCCTTATTTAAAAACGATACTTCCTCTGTTAATACTAATCGCAATGGATCGCCAGGTTTTCTTGCGTTTTTCTTATCCTCTTTAGTGTAAGATATCATCATATTATTTTTTAATATAAAAAATACACCAACACTTAACCCAATTGCAATACCAATTAATAAATCAGTAAAAACAATGGCGACAATAGTTACAATAAAGGGGAAAAACTGGTTAAAACCTACCTTATACATATTTTTATACAAGTTAATTTTAGTTAACTTATAACCCGTTACCAATAATATAGCAGCAAGCGAGGCATAAGGAATAAGGTTAATTATTTTAGGAATAAAAATAGCTGAAAGCAATAACAAAATACCATGTATAAATGATGACATTTTACTTTGCCCACCTGAGTTTACATTGGCCGAGCCTCTAACAATTACAGCAGTTAATGGCAAACCACCTATAAAACCAGATATGATATTACCAATTCCTTGAGCTTTTAACTCTTGGTTTGATGGACTATCTCGTTTATGTGGGTCTATTTTATCAATTGCCTCAATGCTTAGCAACGTTTCGATACTAGCAATTAAACCCAATGTAATAGCAACTTTATAAACTATTGGATTACCTAAAAAAGAAAAATCAGGTAAAGTAAAAAAAGTAAAAAACTCGGAAATTGAATTTGCTATTGGAACACTCACTAAGTGGTTATCGCCCAAAGCGAACAATGGGTTTGATGTTTGAAAAAACATATTTAAAGCAATACCAATAATTACCACAAGCAATGGGGCTGGTATTAATTTAAGTTTAGGGTTTTTTATTTTATCCCAACCTATTAATAATGCTAAGGATACCAAACTTATTATTACAGCTCCAATATTAAGCTTATTAACTGCAGTAAAAAGTGCAGTAAACGAGTTTTCGGAATCACTTTGAATAAAGCCAAAATCACCTTCGTAATCGGCATCATAACCAAGCGCATGAGGTATTTGTTTTATTATTAAAATAATACCTATTGCGGCCAACATGCCTTTAATAACACTTGATGGAAAGTATTTACCTATTGTACCAGCTTTTAAAAAGCCAAGTATAATTTGTAAAATACCCGCCAAAACTACGGCAACTAAAAAACCTTGATAGC
>JAGPCI010000008.1:2171-24556 GCA_018058165.1 Bacteroidia bacterium | reverse complement strand
GTTGTTGTTTAAAACGCAATTGTGCGGGGTAACTAATTTGTTGGGTTTTACATCCACCACAAATATCTACGTGTTCGCAAAAAGTATCAACCCTATCAATTCCAGGTTTAATAATTTTTTCGATAGTGGCAAAGTTGAACGACTTTTTAACTTTATAAACCTTAACGTTTAATATGTCACCTGGCACTGCATGATCAACCATAATAACTTTATCTTCGTGTCTGGCTATACACTTACCTTCGCTTCCGGCAGCAGTTATCTCTAAATTTTCGATAACATAAGGTGTAAATTTCTTTTTTCGCATAAAGGTGCGAATATAGTTAATTGAGGCTAGTTTACTTGCATACTAAAATTGAGAAATAAATTAAATAAAATGGCTTATTCGCCTAGTACACGCTTTATCGCATCGGGGAAATAACGCATTTCGAGTGCAGCAATTTGTTGTTGAATATCCGCCAATTGATAATTTGGTTTTACATCAAACTTTGCTTGAAAAATTGGTGCACCTTCATCATACTTTTCGTTAACAAAGTGAATGGTGATGCCATGTTCTGTATCTTTTTGAGCCAACACTGCTTCGTGTACATGTTGGCCATACATGCCTTTACCACCATGTTTTGGTAATAATGCGGGATGTATATTTATTATTTTATTAGGAAATTGTTGAACTAAATAAGTTGGCATTAACAATAAAAACCCAGCCAATACAATTAAATCGGGTTGATAAGGAAGTAACAACTCGTTAAACAATTTACTGTCATTAAAAGTGGTTTTATTAAACACATGTACTGGCACACCATAAGGTTTCATTCGCTCAATAACTTTTGCATGCGGGTTATTACAAAACAAAGCAGCAACTTTTATGGTTGGATGTTGTGCAAATTGTTCACAAATATTTTGGGCATTTGTGCCACTACCTGATGCAAAAATTACAATATTTTTCAATACAATTGGGTATTAAAATTCAAGTTCTGATATAACAACTTTATTAAAAAACGAGTCGATATTATTATTGCCATTTAATAACCTAAGTGGTGCAGTAATGGTAACAATATCTGTTTTATTAAGTTGTGTATTGATACGTTTTGCCATAATGTTACTTGGCCCTGTCCAAGGAGGAGAACCACCAGAACCAAACGACCTTAAATCTGCTCGAGCTAAACTATCATATTTATATAACCCTGATGAAGAAGTATACGTATAAAATGGACGAGGATAAGTAACAATTCCTGTAGCCTTTAGTGTAGGCCAAGTATTATTGTATGGATATACTTGATCGCCTGTTGTCATCCTAAAAGAACGGCCAGGATTATCAACTAATTTTTCTATTGGAGTAAAACTAAAGAAAGGTGCATCTAAAGCAACATCATTAGGAATTTCGAGTATCAAAAACATTTTACCACCATTATTAAAAAATGGGATTGTAGCATTTTGAGCAGTACCTAAGCTTCGTGTAGGGTCTTCGGAAACCCAAATAATTTTATTAAAAAACTCAAAAGTTTTTATGGTAGTAAATTCATCTGTTGGAAAAATATCTACAAAAGATATAACCGTATCAAAATTGGCGTAGTTGCCTTGTAGGTTAATAATTCGCCTTGCATAAAAATTGGTTACCTCATTTTTATTATCCGTGTTATCGTTAATAAATAACAAGCCATTTTTAGGTTTACGAATAAATATTTTTGAATTATCCCAAGCAGAAATAGCTCCTGTACGATCTTTACAACGAATAAAAATTGTATTGGTATCATTAAAAATACCACCAGAAATTTTTTGCGTGATAGGATTAGTTTGGCTATTGGTGTAAATAGAAAAATTACCAGTAAAACTACCGTTTAGTTGTTCGGCAACAAAAGTAGCAGCCAAAACAGATGCAGGTAATGTAATAACATTTGCAGTAGTATCATTAAATCCTATCTCTAATGTGCTAATATCATTTATGCCATCAATATCTTGCAACTTCCAGTTATATCTAAAGGCTGGAAATGAAGCACTTTTTTGACCAAAACTATAATCAAATTTTGCTGTGGGAGCAGTATTTCTAACAGGATAACTTGTACTTGCAGGAGTTGGATCTGCAACATCTTTATCATTTATTGCCCTTACAAATATTCTTATATCTGCGGTATCACTACCCGCAGGTAGGTTAAGTAAAAAAGTTCCACTTTGTTTATCTGTAAAACTCCAAGTAAGCATATTGTCGATACTTACTTCATAGCCTTTAATAAAACCACTAGTAACAGATCCCCACCAATGCGCTTCAACAGTAGTTGTGTATCTGGTATCTCCACTTCGAAAAATACTATCAACAACCATATAAGTTTCTGGAGCACCAGCATTATTTGGCTCGCCTTCAAAATCCTTTTTACAAGCAACAAATGTTGCCGAAATGAATATAAATAAAGCAGTAATTTTTAAAAATTGCATCTAACCAAATCTAAATTATGTTACAATAATACAGCTATTAACACTGTAGTAAAAGTTAAGTTTATGTTAGTTATTAATAACCTGTTTCACCTTTTAAAATCAACATTTTTAAGGCTGTTTCAGCAGCTTCCACACCTTTATTTCCATGCTTTCCTCCTGCCCTATCAATTGCCTGCTCTTGATTATTGGTAGTAAGCACACCAAACACAACTGGTTTATTAAACGTTAATCCCACATCCATCACTCCATGGGCACAAGCATCACAAATAAAATCAAAGTGTTTTGTTTCGCCTTGCACCACACAACCAAGTGTAATTACTGCATCAACATTTTTATTTGCTGCTAAGTATTGTGCACCCAATGGCAACTCAAAACTACCCGGTACATAATGGATTAAAATATTTTTTTCTTTAACACCCATCGAGGATAAGTGGGTAAATGCACCTTCAAATAATGCATTAGTAACTTCGGGATTCCACTCGGCTACAACAATAGCAATAGTAAGTTTTTTAAACTGTTTACTAGGCTCAAGACTAGTAACTGATAAGTTTTTTAGTTTGGTTGACATGTTTGCAAATGTAATGTTTCGTAGACATACTTCAAGGTTGGATTTTATTTAACACAAAAAAGGCCGAAACACTATGTGTTTCGGCCTTTTAAAAAATTTTCAACAATTAATTTCCAGCTTTTAATGCATTTGCTCTAGCTAGGTACTTATCAATATCACTACCTTCTTGTGTTTCGGTGTAATCATTCTTAATGTTGGTATAAGCATCAACTGCATCGTTATAGTTTTTTAACTCTTCGAAGGCAATACCTGCCTTTTTAAAGAATACTGGAGCGGTAAGTTTATTCTTACTCATTCTAGCTGCTTT
This sequence comes from Bacteroidia bacterium, assembly GCA_018058165.1. Lineage (GTDB taxonomy): Bacteria > Bacteroidota > Bacteroidia > UKL13-3 > UKL13-3 > UBA6183. The sequence continues at coordinate 21,254 of JAGPCI010000008.1, read as the reverse complement.
CATGTATTGTTTAGCACCTTTTTCAACATCGCCACTCTCTACATAAGCATCGCCTAATAAACCAGCAGCTAGAGGACCAACTAATGCGTTATCAGAGCTAAAACCTTCTAACATATCAACTGCACCAGTAAAATCACCAGTACGCATTAAGCATATACCTGCATAATATTTAGCGAGGTTACCTGCTTTTGTGCTGCTGTAATCGTTAGCAACATCAGCAAAACCTTTAAATTGTCCATTGCCTTTTAAAGCCATGTTAAAAGAATCAATCTCAAACATTTGTTGAGCTTTAAACATTTCTACTTGTGCTTCTTGTTCAAGAGGTTCAAAATAGTACTGTTTTAACCCAAAATATCCGGCTACAGCCAATACCACTACAATAAGTGCAGTGTTAATATTTTTTTTGTTTTTAGAGTAAAAATCCTCCACTGAATGAGTAGTGTTAGCTAAGGCAACATCTAAGTCTAAATCTTCGTGCTTCTTGTTTGTCATATAAAAATTAATCGGGCAAAGTAATTACTTTGGGTTCAATTATACAATAATTATTCTCTAATAAAAGGATAATCTGTTTGGGTGTATACATCTTCCCATAATGCTTCTGGTTCTGGCCAAGGAGAATTTTCAGCAAATTCAACAGCGTCAGCTACTATTGCTTCAATTTTTTCATCCATTTCATCAAACCATTTTTCATCTGCAAATTTGTTTGATAGTATTGTCGACTTCACTACTTCAAGTGGGTCTTTCTTTTTGTACTCTTCTAACTCGTCCTTCGAACGATATTTAGCAGGATCACTCATACTATGTCCGCGGTAACGGTAGGTACGAATTTCTAAGTATGTAGGTCCGTCACCTTTACGCGCACGTTCAGCTGCTTCTGCAATTGCTTCATGCACAGTTTCTGGCTTCATACCATCAACAGTAAAACTTGGCATTCCGTATCCTGCCCCAATTATCGATAAGTCTGTGATATTTGTGGTACGCTCTACCGAAGTACCCATAGCATATCCATTGTTTTCAACAATAAATATTACAGGTAGTTTCCAAAGCATAGCCATGTTAAAAGTTTCGTGTAATGCACCTTGACGTGCAGCACCATCACCAAAACTACAAATAGTTACTTGGTCGCCACCTCTATATTGATCTGCCATTGCTATGCCTGCACCCAATGGAATTTGGCCTCCAACAATACCATGTCCGCCAAAAAAATTATGCTCTTTGCTAAACATGTGCATACTGCCACCTTTACCTTTGCTACAGCCAGTAACTTTTCCGTACATTTCGGCCATTACCTCGCGGGAGGTCATACCTAAGGCGATCGCATGTGCGTGATCACGGTATGCTGTAATATGTCTGTCGTCTTTTCTAGTAGCGCTAACTGTACCAGCAACTACAGCCTCTTGCCCAATATATAAATGGCAAAAGCCTTTTATTTTTTGTTGACCATATAGCTGAGCAGATTTCTCCTCAAACCTGCGCATAAGCAACATTTGCTCATACCAGCCTTGGTAAGTTTCTTTTGTAAATTTTGTCTTTGCCATAATCTTTTAAAGAATTGCAAAACTAACAAATTTATGCATTGTGCCAAGTCTATTTATTAGCGCTGATTGTAAAGCAATTAATTTAATTTTTACTAAAAATGGTACTTCAAAAGTATATTCGCACGGCATGATTGCCATAAACTCTCTCCAACTACAGCACTTTAAAAACTATGCCTCAGCCAAGATTACATTTTGCGCACAGGTAAATTGTTTTGTGGGCAAAAACGGGGCAGGCAAAACCAATGTGCTTGATGCCATTTATTATTTATCATTTACAAAAAGTTATTTTAATGCTATTGATGCAAATCATATGCAACATGGCCAAAACTATTTTAGTATTACGGCATCCTATCATCGCAATACATTAACCGAAAGCGCCTTTTTATTTTATCAAAAAGGCAAAAAGGTACTTAAGTTAAACAACAACGAGGTAAAAAAATTTAGTGAACACATTGGTCAATATCCTTTAGTTATTATCACCCCAAATGATATTTTATTGCTACATGATGGAAGCGAAGAACGTAGGAAATTTATTGATGGGATTATTTCGCAAGTAGACAAAGCTTATTTAAACGATGTACTGCTATATAACCGAGTTTTAGAACAACGTAATAAACAGCTCCGTTTATTTGCCGAAAACAGTTATATTGATGATGCTTTATTAGAAACATATAATGCAATTTTAGTTAAACATGGTGAAGCTATTTACCAAAAACGAAAGCTATTTTTAAATGATTTTGTGCCAACGTTTAATTCATTTTATCAAACTATAGCCCAATCTACTGAAGAGGTAAGTATTGATTACCTAAGTGATTTATTAACTCATGACTTTGGCGAATTATTATTGCAACAAACTGCTAAAGATATTGCTGCACAACGCACCACTAAAGGCATACACAAAGACGAGTTAGTATTTGGAATAGGCGGATATGCTTTAAAAAAATATGGTTCGCAGGGCCAGCAAAAATCGTTTATTATAGCACTTAAACTCGCACAATATACCTTTTTAAAAAACAAAACACAGGTAAAACCATTATTGTTATTAGATGATATTTTTGAAAAACTAGACGAACAACGTTTAAACATGATATTGCAAATGATAGCACAAGATGAGTTTGGACAAATATTTATTACCGACACACATTTGATTAGATTGCAACAAGTTTTTAAAATTATGCAGCAGGTGCAAGTAAAGTATTTTGGGGTTGATGCTGGTAATATTTCTGAGTTGTAAAAATTATTTACTATTGAAGTTATGATGAGAAAAAAAGATAATGACCAAACTTTAAAAGAAGCTATAGGCGATTTTTTAAAGAGTGAAAAATTGGATGGAAAATTGGCCGAAGTAAACATCATAAACAATTGGGAAAAAATTGCAGGTAAAATGATAGCTGCTGAAACTAAAAAAATATACTTTTTTGATGGGAAATTAAACCTCCAAATAGAATCGGCAGCACTGCGCCAAGAGCTAAATTACCAGCGTTTTAAAATTGTAGAATTGGTAAACAAAGAAGCTGGCAGAGATCTTATAACGGATGTAGTTGTTCGATAAAATTTAGTTTACTAAAAATAAATATTAAAAAAGAGTACATGTCATCTCACCATATTATACGCGAAGGACAAGAGCCTGCCTTAATTATTGCAAACGGAGAAGGTTGTTCGAACGAATTACTTGGCCAATTATTAGAGTGGAGCCCATTTGTAGTAGTGCTTGATGGTGCAATAAATAGGGTATTAGAGTTAGGGATTAAAGTTGATGTTTTGTTAGGCGACTTTGATAGCAGAAATGAAGCTTTAACAGAAATTCAACTTCAGCAAAAAATAGAAATTATACATACACCAAATCAAGATAAAACAGATTTACAAAAGGGAATAGAATTTTTAATTTCGCGCAAATTTGATGCTGTAAATATTATTTGGGCAACTGGTCGAAGAGCCGATCATAATTTAAGTAACATTACTGATATTGTTAGGTACCGGAAACAAATAAACATTGTAATCCATGACGATTACTCGAAAGTGTTTCAGCTACCAAAAACATACAAAAAGTGGTATGTAAAAGATACTGTTTTATCGCTACTTCCTGTAGGTATTGTAGATGGTGTAACAACAGAAGGTTTAAGTTATAATTTACAAAACGACACTTTAACTTTGGGTTATAGAACCAGCAGCAGCAATAGTGCTGCCCAAGATGGTATTGTAATAATAGAACACACCCAAGGCGATTTATTAATGATGGAGTGCAAGGACCTTTAACAAAACATTCAGTAACCAAATCAATAACACCTATAATGAATCATTAATTGTATGTAACTAAAAAATTTCAGTTACATACAATTACATCTACCCATATTAATTTGCTTAATTAACTAGATTCTAATTTAAAAATGAAGTAATTATCCTTTAAAATTTGCAGCACGTTTTTCTAAAAATGCGTGGGTTCCTTCTTTAAAATCTTCTGAACCAAAAAAGTTACCAAACTCATTAATTTCCACATTATTACCATCCATGTTTTTATCATAATGCGCATTTACACATCTAATAACCGAGGCAATGGCTAGTGGTGCTTTTGTTTTTACTTTATTTAAAATCTCTTCACACTTAATTATCAATTGATCTGCAGGTACAACTTGGTTTACTAATCCAATACGAAATGCCTCGGATGCATTAATTACATCGCCAGTAACTAATAACTCTAAGGCCCTTCCTCGTCCAACCAACTGCGATAATCTTTGTGTGCCAGCATATCCCGGTACTAGACCTAAGTTAACCTCTGGCTGACCAAACTTTGCATTTTCGGCAGCAATACGAATATGGCAAGCCATCGCCAACTCACAACCACCGCCTAAAGCAAATCCATTTACAGCTGCAATTACTGGTTTAGGGCATTTTTCGATAGCTGTTAAAACTGCATGTCCATCTGCACTCATGCGCGTACCTTCCTCTACATTAAAGTTTGCAAATTCTGCAATATCTGCACCAGCAGCAAAGGCTTTTACTCCTGCACCAGTAAGGATTACACCTTTTACTTCTTTGTTATCATAAATAGCAATTACCGCAGTTTTAATATCTTGAAGTGTGGCAATATTTAATGCGTTCAATTTTGTTTCTCTATTAATGGTAATGTATAAAATACCATTTTCAATTTTTGTAGTTATATTTTCACTCATTGCAATTGTACTCATCTATAAATAATTGTAAATATTAAAACTTGCGGTTTTCAGCCACCCAATTTTTTATGAAGTCAGATATTTCATGGGTATGTGCGCCAGGTGCAAATAATTTTCCAACACCTATTTTCGCTAGCTCAATCATATCATCATTTGGTATAATCCCACCACCAATAACTAATACATCATTTAGTCCTTCTTTTTTTAGCAACTCCATTATTCTTGGAAAAACAGTATTGTGTGCGCCAGATAAAATGCTCACACCAATTACGTCAACATCCTCTTGTAATGCAGCCTGTACAACCATTTCTGGGGTTTGACGAAGGCCTGTATAGATTACCTCCATGCCTGCATCACGTAATGCCGTTGCTATAACCTTGGCACCTCTATCATGTCCATCTAAGCCAACTTTGGCTACTAAAACGCGTATGGGTTTATTCATTTATTGAGTTTTTGATGTTAACTTATTTAATTTTAAGGTATGATTTTTCTTAATCATCTTTTTATAGTATCGCACAAAATTTGCATCATGCATTTCATATACAAATACAGAATCATTGTTGTTGTTTAACCTAACAAATTTATGTTTAAATTGCTTTTTTAAGTCTGTAGTCTTAAGCTCATCTATTGCAGGATGAATAGTTAGGCCTTTTTTACTAGGTACAAAAAACATGCAGTTCCAATAGCCAGCATCCTCCTCATCAATAGTTGATAGCACAAAGTATTTATCATGCAACAACGACAATACCTGCTGGCTGTTTAGTGGTTTGGTTTGAGTTTTAATACTGTCTTTAAGTACTATTGCGGTGTCTGTAATGGTGTAAAAAATTGTATCAGCACTCTCGCCTTTTTTCCCAATAATATTTGATGGTAGAATAAAATAATAAACACCACGAAGTTGCTCTGGAAAAACACGCTGTGCTACCCCAGGATAACGATCAAACTTAGCCAAGGAGCAACCTGATGCTATAAGAATAAATAGTATTATGATGGTGTTTTTTACCATTATAAATTTAGTTTTTATTAATAGTACTTAGTGCTTTTTGTAAACGAGCTATTGTAACCTTTTTACCAAATAGTTCTGCCATTTCAAAAATTGGAGGACCACCGGCAACACCACTTAAACATACGCGTAACAATTGTAAAAACTCTTTATTACTTACTCCGTTTTTAGATAATGCTTCATTATAATTCGCTTCACAGCTTGAGGCACTAAAATCTTCATTAGCATTAATTAATTGAACCATATCTTGCAATACCAATGGACTTTTATCATTCCATTTTTTAGATAGTACGGTTTCATCATAAGAAGTTGGTTCAACAAAAAAGTAACTTCCAATTTCCCATAGCTCCTTTATAAAACTAATTTTTTCCTTTATTAAACCACAAACTTTAGTAATGTATTCATCAGTAAAATCTAAGTGATTAGCGAGTACGGATTTCTTGAGATCCTCGGCCAAAACTTCATTTGGTGTATGCCTAACATATTGCTGATTGAACCACTTTGCTTTATTTTGATCGAACTTAGCACCTGATTTACTTACACGTTCAAGCGTAAATGCTTCAACCAACTCCTCCCTACTAAAAATCTCTTGCGTACTTCCTGGATTCCATCCTAAAAATGCCAAGAGATTTAATACTGCTTCTGGTAAATAACCACTTTCACGGTATCCACTACTAACTTCACCTGTTGCTGGATCTTTCCACTCAAGTGGAAAGACAGGAAAGCCAAGTCTATCGCCATCTCGCTTGCTCAATTTCCCATTTCCTTCTGGTTTCAACAATAAAGGTAAATGAGCAAACTTAGGCATCACATCTTCCCAACCTAAATAACGGTATAGTAATACATGTAAGGGAGCTGATGGTAACCATTCTTCACCACGAATAACATGAGAGATGTTCATTAAATAATCATCAACCACATTGGCCAAATGGTAGGTAGGCATTCCATCACTTTTGTACAATACCTTATCATCCATTTGTGCAGTATTTATACTTACCCAACCACGTATTTCATCATGAAATTTAACATCTTCTTTTTTAGGTAATTTTATTCTAATTACATAAGGTTCGTTGGCTATTAAGCGCCTAGTAACCTCATCTTCGGGTAGTGTAAGAGAATTTTTCATTGCCATACGTGTAATAGCATCATACTTACTATCAACATTACTTGCTTTTAGGCGCTCTCGCATAGCATCTAGATCTTCAGAAGTATCAAAAGCGTAATAAGCATATCCAGCATCCAACAACTGCATAGCATATTGGCGATACATTGGCTTACGCTCGCTTTGGCGATAAGGAGCGTGTGGTCCATCTCCAAAACCAACACCTTCGTTGGCTATAATACCAACCCATTTTAACGCTTTAATAATGTATTCTTCTGCACCAGGCACAAAGCGTGTTTGGTCTGTATCTTCTATGCGAATTAAAAAATCGCCTCCGTGTTTTTTTGCAAATAAATAATTGTATAAGGCAGTACGTACACCACCAATATGCAAGGCACCAGTAGGACTAGGTGCAAAACGAACTCTAACTCTTCTATCCATAATTAATGAGGGCAAAGATAGAAATATTATGGAATTGAAATAGTGAATATATTGCATATAGGCTATTACTGCAACTTAACATACAATATCCATTCATTAATAACTATTTGCGAGCCGCATCTATTAAGTAATCAGGCAATTTTATTGAGTATATTCGCTAACAATGTAAACAATTATTGATTGCAAATATTTAAGTACGTTGTATTAAACAAGAAATAATACAACCTCAAAATTCTAATGAGCGACTTAAATAGTTTAATATTCAAATCAAATAGTAATGCAAACAATTATTAGAACGGCATAATAAATCAGGTTAACAAAGAGTAATTCAGCATCCATAAACTACTTTCACCCAGATGATTTTTTTACATGTTATTATAGATAAACAAATATGCGTTTGAATTAACTAACAACATCACACTCACCAAAGTTTTATTCATAAATATTTTTTTATCGAACATACTCCGAACATGATAAATAAAAACATCTAACATTTCAATAAAAATATAAAAATCGTGCTATAACAATTAATATTTCCGATATAATGGAATATTTAGTATTAAATTTTCCATTATAATAGAAAATTTAATACTACTTAGAAAAGATATTGCTAAAAAAGTGAAATAGAAATAAACATTTTAAACTAATAAGTCCGAAATATTAGAAAATTTAGTATTAATTTTTCCAGTACACAAGAAAAATTAGTACTTTTGCAATATGGATAATATATTTAGATACACCGTACCCAAAATTACCCCATGGTTGAGTAGGCATAAAGCCATATTAATTATTGGAGCAAGGCAAGTTGGCAAAACAACAATGCTTAGTAGCATGATTACGGACATGGAAAATGTATTATGGTTAAATGCTGACGAAAGCACAACAAGAGACAAGCTAGCAAAACAGGATATAGAATCATTGAAACTGATTGTAGGAAACTACAAAACAATTATAATAGATGAAGTGCAAAGGATAGCCAATGCTGGGCTTTTATTGAAAATATTAGTAGATAACTTTAAAGATTTAAAAATAATTGCAACAGGTTCTTCTTCATTAGATATTTCAGAAAATATATTTGAACCATTAACAGGGCGGCATATATCATTCTATTTATTCCCATTTACATTGGCAGAATTGTATGATGGCAAATCGCCATTTGAAATAGAAAAGTATTTGCCATTCCATTTGATTTATGGAAGCTATCCAGATGTATTCAACAATCAAGAAATAGCTGAAACTTTGCTAAAAAACTTAACCAATCAGTATCTATATAAGGATGTACTAATTTGGAAAGACATAAGGAAGCCAGAATTGTTAGATAAATTATTAAAGTTGCTGTCCTTTCAAGTAGGTAGCGAAGTATCTATAAACGAACTGGCTAATAAATTACACGTGAAATCAGAAACCGTAGAAACTTACATTGATTTGCTTGAAAAATCATTCGTTATTTTTAGGCTAAATGCATACAGCACAAATGCACGGAAAGAGGTTACCAAAATGAGTAAAATATATTTTTGGGACAATGGCATTAGAAATGCTGTTATCGGCAACTACGCTAGCTTACCACTTAGAAATGATATTGGACAACTGTGGGAAAACTTAATGATCGCAGAACGTATGAAAATGAATTACACAATGGACTTACCAATTAAAAGTTATTTTTGGAGAAATTACAACCAAAGTGAAGTAGATTATATTGAAGAACGAGATGGCAAATTATACGCATATGAAATGAAATGGAATATACGAACAAAAAACAGGGTTAGCCAAGCCTTTTTAAATATGTATAGCCATGCAAATGCTGATGTTATCCATCCACAAAACTTTACAGAATTTTGTTATTTATAATTATGAAAAATACATTTACAAAACTAACATCGATATTAGTATTTGCATTGATGCTGATGCTTACATCAACTCTATTTGCAAAAAAGCCAAAACCCAAACAGGTACTACCCGTAAACGAAAAAGTAGAAATCCAAAAATTACTACAGGCACAACAAAAAGCATGGAATGAAGGAAAAATTGAAGCTTATATGCAAGGCTATTGGAACAATGATTCGTTAACTTTTGTTGGCAAACGTGGCGTAACACGTGGATGGAAAAACACATTGGCAAACTACAAAAAATCATACCCTGATAAAGCAACCATGGGCGTGCTTGAGTTAAGTATTATAAACATCAAAATACTAGATAAAAACTTAGCTTTTGTTGTAGGTAAATGGGACTTAGATCGCACGATTGGTAATGTTGGCGGCCACTTTACTTTATTGATGCGTAAAATAAATGAAAAGTGGGTAATTGTGGCCGACCACAGCAGTTAATAAATTACTTTACAATTGGTGCAATGAAACGTTTTACATCATAAGCTGCAAATAAACCTAGCGCACCACCTTTAATATTAGTTGGCAAGTTAGCGGGTGGAGTACTAAACGGCCCACCTGCTCCTCCTCTATCACTTAACGCTTGATAATATCTATTAGCGTTTTCATCAATAGATCTGAAAATTAATATGGCTGTATCATTAGGTTGCAGTCTTAAGAAAGGCAACTCGAAAACATAAGGCTGATTAATTACAGAGTTTTTGTTATCAAACAAAACTCTATTATCAAACATTGAGTCTTTGCCTTGGGTTTCTATTGTATTTCTAAATCCAAATCTAAAATAGGTATATTTTGTTCTTAACCTATTGTCAATTGCCATAAAAGCTACAGCATAGCCTTCATCAATAAATCCATTTTGTGGCTTGTAATATGAAACTATAGTATCAACTTGGAACATCGGTTCTAAAATGGTGCTAGATGTATATAGTTTTCCATTTTGTGTAACTGATAAGTTATAAACTGCACCCGTATTACCAATATACCCGGAATTAGGCTTGTAAATACCATTTCCAACATGTATGAAAGAAATTCCATTTACATCAACTACAGCATCTGTAACTGATGGTGTGGAACTGGTGTTGTTAAAATAGCCAACAGATCTAGTAACACGAATGTATGAGCTATCTATTTCGGTAGTAACTTGCCCTTCAATTACAATTTTTTCGGTATTATCTGGAACCTCAATATCTATAACCTCTTCGCACGAGGTAAAAATCAAACCAAACAATAAACTAAATAGTATAAGTATGCTATTTTTCATGGAGAATATTAAAATTTAAAATTATAAGTAACTGATGGCACAAAGGTAAATAGATAGGTTTTTACTGCTTCGTTTTTACCTGTATCTGGGTTAGTTCTAAAAGCAATACTGTAAGGATTCTTTCTACCATAAGCGTTATAAACAGAAAATACCCAACTACCTTCAAACTTGCGCTTACTAAACACCCAAAGCGGCTTAGCTTCCGTTTTCTTTTGATATAAAGTTAACGATAAGTCCATACGATGATAAGATGGAACTCTGGCACTATTTCGAGCACCGTATTCGATTTGGCGTTTTCCTTCAAATTCAAAATAAGCAACAGCAGGTGTATAAGTATCGCCTGTTGCATATATAAAATTGGCCGACATACTTAAACGTTTGGTAAACTCGTGGCTAACAACAAATGTTAAATAATTTCTTCTATCAAACCTAAAATTATACCATTCATTATTGTTTACGCCATCTACCTTTCTTTCTGATTTTGCTAAGGTATAGCTTATCCAACCTGTTGTACGTCCGCGCTGTTTTCGAACTAAGAATTCAACGCCATAAGCACGTCCAGTACCCAGTAATACTTGCGATTCGATTGCTTCATTAAACTGTACATCTGCATCATCTTTAAGTTCTACGGTATTACTCATGGCTTTATAATATACTTCAACAGAAGCTTCAATTACGTTTTCGTTAAAGTTTTTAAAATAACCAATTGCAACTTGGTCGGCCATTTGCGGTTTAATGTATTTGTCCGTTGGAGTCCAAAACTCGGCTCCAACACTTGCATTTGTGGTTTGTATCAAATGCATATATTGAAACATACGATTGTATGATGCCTTTATTGAACTGTTTGAATTAAGAATATATGTAATTGCAAAACGAGGCTCTAAACCAAAGTTGGTATTATACACTTTATACCAATCATGGTTTGTGGTATCAATTATTGGAGATGTATTAACAAAACCATTATCTAAATAGTTGGGCTTACCGCCAGCATATATTAACTCCCTCCCTTTACCTATATTTTGAAAAATGGATAATCTAACACCATATTCTGTAGATATGCGGTTATTAATTTTTAAAGAGTGACTAGCGTAAACACCATAATCTAAAGCGCGTTTAGCGGGTAGTACATCTTTTAATATAATTGACTCTGATGTAATTGGATTAACCTCGCCTGGCGAATAGGTATGATGTGTGGCTGCAAAACCAAACTTAATACTATTTTTAGGGTTAGCGAAGTATGTAAAATCTTGTTTAACACCCAAGTCGGTTATAAAATTTAAACGTGTAAAATTTAAGTTTGGCGAAATATTAAAATCTACATTGTAATTGTACCTACTAAAAATTAAGCTGGTGTTTGAAAACAGTCTTGTACTAAAGTTATGATTCCAGCGCAATGTAGCAGTTTGATTTCCCCATCCTAAACCAAATAAACTTCCAGTACCTAAATTATCTCCACCAATATATCCTGATAAAAATAGTTTGTTTTTATCATTGATAACAAAGTTTGTTTTAATGTTTAAATCACCAAAATATGCTGTTACATCTTTTGTTTGCTCTGTTAGTGGGAAAAACACATCAAAGTAACTTCTGCGCCCAGAAATCATAAATGAACTTTTATCTTTTTGTATTGGACCTTCGATTGTTAAACGTGATGACAAAACTCCAATTCCTCCGCTTGCACTAAACTGTTTTGAGTTTCCATCTTTCATTCTTACATCTAAAACAGAAGCTAATCGGCCACCGTAATTTGCTGGGATTCCACCTTTGTAAATTTCAAAATCTTTAATAGCATCACCATTAAATACAGAGAAAAAACCAACTACGTGTGAAGGATTATACACCACTGCTTCATCAAGCTGAACAAGATTATGATCTACATTACCACCACGGACTATAAATAAGGTGTTGCCATCTCCTGCTGCTTGTACGCCAGGCAATAATTGAATGGCTTTAATAATATCTACCTCACCTAGCAAAATGGGGATTTTTTTAACTTCTTTTATATCCATTTTTACCACGCTCATTTTTGTAGATTCAACATTAGTAGCATTAGGTCTATCGGCTGTAACTGTTAGCTCTTTAAGAACTTGCTTGTCCTCTGCTAGTTCTATTTTTAAGTTTACGTTATCATTCGTTAAATCTACAGTTTTAGTTACGGGTGCAAACCCAATGTAAGAGTATACTATTGTGTACTTACCTTTAGGTAAATTTAAAGAATAATATCCATAGGCATTTGTTGCAGTACCTGTTTTTAACTCGTTAACATATATAGAAACTCCAATTAAGTCTTCGCCATTTTTAGCATCTTTTATTGTACCACTTAATGTATGTTTTGTAGTTTGGGCAAATGTGGTCACTGTTATTAAAAACAGGAAATAGAATAATAATGGTAATTTTTTCACGGCTGCGAAAATACTTCAACCATTACCAATACAAAATAAATATTAGTAATCATTATGATTTATCGGTTAAATGGTGAAAGGCTTTATTAATACCCACCAGTTTTTTTATTAAAACTCTATTCTATAAGCAAGCACAGGAATAATTCCGGCTTGATACCAATTTTTAATTGAATTACTCCCCTCGTCAAAAAACTGCCCACCTATGTTGGCCCTATTTGTTGCGTTTTGTAAATCAAGAGATAATGTGCTAGTAGACTTAGCAAAGTTTCGCTTTAAACTTACCCTAATGTCAATTCTAAAATAATCGGCATTTTGTAGTGTAAAAGGTTTGTTTTCTAAGTACACAACTTCTCCTTTTTGGGTAGATGCACTTAAATCAATGGGACTGTTTCTAAAACCACCAACATACATTATTTTAGTATTTACACCTATTACTTTTTTCTTTCCCTTTTTAGATAACTCCCATTCTTTTCCTGCAGTAAATGTGGTAGCATAATTTGTATTAAATCGTGTATCGTACCAAGTGCCATTGGCTGCTTTGTACTTTGATTCGTATAGAGATGCTGATAACAAATAATAGAAATTTTGATTCATAAATCTCTCTAAAGTAAGCTCTAATCCATAATTTTTGCCAAGTCCATTATTTAAAAGCTGATGTGTTGCAAAACCATCAATTTCGTTTAACATAGAAAATGTGCTGTTTTTATCTACGCTAATTGGTACGTTAGTTAAATGTTGGTAATACACCTCTGTTTTTACATGGGTATGTGTTGTTAAATTTATATCGTGAGACATTACAATATGATGAGCCTTGGTTAATCCCAAATTTTTATTTAAAGTTTGATTACCGCCATTTGATTTAGCGAAATAAGTACCAATTGGTTGAATTTGTCCATGCAATCCATAGCCTAAAGCCACATATTGTTTTGATGATAAATCATACTTTACAGATGCTCTAGGCTCTATTGAATACGTATTATTAAGCAATAAATACAATGCATGAAAGCCTAAATTAGTTGATAGTTTATTGTTTAATTTACGATTCCATTGAGAGAACCCTTGAATAGTAGCCGTACTACCTTGATTTTGAATATAAGTTACGAGGGCTCCTAAAGAATCGTTTCGAGTTTTCTGATTTAAATCAAACCCCAATTTACTAATTATAAACCCTGATTTAATGCTGTTTTTCGCATCAATTTTATAAGTTAAATTAGTTGATAAGACTATTTTACTTTGCAAAAAAACTTGCTGGTATTCTTTAATTGGTTGATAGGAGTAATTAAGTTTTTCCTGCAAGAAAGAATTTTGGGTGCCACTTACTAAAAATGTAGATTTTAATACTGATCTTTTGTTAATCAGATACAAATTATTAATGCCAATTGCTCCTGTATTTGCAACAAATGTTGATGGATAACGCTTAAACGATTCCTCTTTCCAAATTGTTGAGTCTTTTTCTGCAAGTGTATTTTGAGAGCTTAAACCTCCTAATCCAAAAAAACCAAAATTGCCATATTTTTTTGTTGGTAAAAAAATATTAAAAGATAAATCTTGATAATTTGTAATAGCATCACCCACCACATCCAAGCCCATTAGCCCCAGCACTGATAAAGTTGAGTAACGATAATTAATTAAATAAGAGCCTTCATAACCCTTTTTAATTGGACCTTCAGATGCTACATCAAAACCCAAAACACTTGCTTGAAAAGTATGTTCGCGTTTTTGATTATTTCCTTTTCTTAATTTCAAATCAAATACACCAGAAAGTGCATTGCCATATTCTGAAGCAAAAGCTCCAGTCATAAAGTCAGAGTTACTTAAAAGCTGTGCGCTTAGTATAGAAATACCACCACCAGAAGTACCTACATTAGAAAAATGATTAGGATTTGGAATTTCTACTCCCTCCATTCGCCATAATAATCCATTTGGAGAGTTACCCCGTATTGCAATTATATTATTTCCGTCTGTACCACCTACTACGCCTGCGAAAGATGTTGCCATACGGGCTGGGTCATTAACTGCTGCCGCAAATTTTTGTGTTTCTTCTACCGAAAACGTACGAGTACTTACTGTAGCCATATCATTTAACGGCTTATTTTTTTGCACTTCCGATTTTATTACTACTTCATTTGTTTCTCTTATTTCTTCTTCTAACTGAATTGACAATACCACTTCTTTTCCTGCATTAACCGTAACATTAGGTATAATTTGTTCTTTATATCCAACATAAGTAACTTTAATGTTTACTCGACCAACTGCTACTTTTTTTATTATAAAGTTTCCATTAATATCAGTAGCAGTGCCTATCATAGGGTTTGAGTTTAATATAATAATATTAGCACCAATAATTGGAGAAAGTGATACTTTATCTGCAACAGAACCTCGTATATTTTGTGTAATAGATTGTGCATTTAACACACCCGCACAAAAAATTAAAAATAATGTTGAACTTAAATAACAAATTGTTTTTACAAAGGCCCTCATCAATCTTTTCATAATTAAAAATTTCATTTATACTATAATGACAACTATGTTGCTTTTTACCTTAATTATTTTTTAATTATTTCCAAAATTATAAACCAAACTTACCTTTGCCCCAATGTGAATAAGGTTTCTATCGTTTATCTGTTTAGAACCAAAAGTATAAGTTGGCTTTTCTAATGATTGCCTTAAACCATCATTTAAACTTGTTTTGTTAATATGACTCCATACAAACGTAGGACCTGCCTTTAGTGAAATACTATTGAAGTTAATCCCTAATGATGTGCTAAGTTGTGCGTATTGACGAGTAAATTTTTCGAGATTACTGTATTGCATCAACTCCGGATTAATGAACCACTTATTGTTTGCAGAAAGTGACAATAAACTACCAATGCCAAAGCCTGCTGCAAACTTATTTTTAAATTCATTGCTATATCCAATTGCAAAAGAAGTGTACAGATTTTTTACACCAATTTTTAATGCCAAGTTATAAGCAAACAACTCATTATAACTTATTTCAAGTCCGTAATATCCGCCTTGTTTTACTATACTTAAAAAACCAATTGGTAGCCCTTTACTTATCGAGTCGCAAATATTTATAAATCCAATTTGTGAGCCCTGAACTTTTCCTTTCGATATATTTACAAAACCTGTTTGCACACCATTTACACTATCCTTAACCACATTAACAAAACCTACCTGGCCACCTATTAAACACGAAGGAACTAGATTAATAAAACCCGCCTGAACACCTTCTGATGACTGGCCTACCAAATTAATAAAACCGGCTTGCACGCCTTTGGCACATAAATTTGTATAGTTTATATATCCTGCTTGTACACCCTCTAAATGTTGCATTGATATATTTACAAAACCAGCTTGCACGCCATTTACATTTTCCTTTACTGTGTTTACAAACCCTACTTGTGCCCCTTGCGCTTCTGCTCCCACGGTATTACTAAATCCAATTTGTGCGCCACCCATTTTACCGCCTACAATATTAGTAAATCCCACTTGTGCACTTTTTTGATTACCATTAGCAATATTAACTACGCCAATTGCAGGATAATTAAATGAAGGTGGAATTTGGTTGTAAATTCCTGTATAAATAATGGGTTCAGTTTGGGTATTTAATGAGTCTTGTGCCCTAAGTTGTGCATCACATAAAATAGTTAATAGTAAAATTAAAACTTTTGATTTCATAATATATAAATTGATTATTTATACTTATGACAGCTATGTTCAAAAATCCCCTAAAAAAATTTAAAACTTAACTTTCCACCTATCCACATCCGTATGCTATTGCCACTACTGAATGTTTGGTTATAAACATTATATGTACTTATATAGTCTGCAATTATATTTGATTTATTACTGTAATGAGCAATCCTAAATGTTGGACCGAAAGCAACCGAAAACTTTTTAGCCACTAAATACTCAAATTGTAAGTTAACACCATTAAGTTGTATCCCACTATCAAAATTTTTATTTAATAAAAACAATTGCGACTGCAACTCGGCACCAATTAACCAACGATTATGTATTTGATGAAAAGAACCAACACCATAACCCAAGTTCCATAATCCGCTAATGTTACTTGTTAAATCAACCCCCGCTATAAAAATATTATGAAATTTCTGAACGCCTGTTCTAAAAGCAATATTTGTATATGAGGCATCATCAGCAAACAACTCTATTTTAGTATAGCCGTTTTTAGAGAAACTAAATAACCCAATGGGCAAACCATTGCACTCTTCAGAAATATTGATTAACCCAACCTGCACTCCTTTTAATTTTTTAGCTACGTTAACAATTGAACCAACTTGAACTCCTTTAACCTCGCCAGAACAAATATTTATTAAACCTGCAACTTGAGAGCCAAAAACATTTCCGTTTGTATAGTTAAACAAACCACTTACTTGGGCATTTACATCACCATTTAAAGTTACATTATTAATCCCTGCTATTTGGCTACCATTAAAATCAACCGCAGATACATTAGTTATACCAGCTATTTGCAAGCCATTGCTTACACCGATGGTGGAATTAAAAACGCCTGCAATTTGCGTACCTTTAAAGTTAGTTTTGGCTGTATTAAAAACTCCACTTAATTGCACGCCATCTACACTGTCATTATTGTAATTTGCAATACCTGCAACTTGTAACCCTTTTGTTTTGGCTTGATTAAAATTAACAATGCCTGCTACTTGCACACCTTCTACATTTCCAGCAACTAAATTAACAACACCTGCCAACTGCGTACCCGATAAATCCCCATTAACTTTATTAACCACCCCTGCTGCCTGAGCTCCTATAACACTTTTGCCAACACTATTACCTACCCCAGCAGCCTGACCACCAATAAAAGAATCATGAACAATATTTATAACACCCGCAGCTTGCCCAAATTTGGCATTACCGTTTACAACATTTGCCAAACCTGCAATCCCTGCATATTTTTGTTGTTTAGAATAGCCAATTAACAAGCTTACTGATAAATCATTTACTGCATTACCGACCAATAATTTATTGGTACTTATTTGAGGTACAACAGAAAACTGAATCCTTGTTAAAATGGTATCAGCAATGTTCTTAATATTTGCTTTAATTTCGTTTGTTAAAAAGTACTTTTCTATAACGCGCTCACTTGTGTTGTTAGGTATTATTGTATCTATTTTTGTTGGTTTTGCATAAACAGAATCTAAAGCAATTGGTAACACAGAAGTATTATTTAGAATGTAGGGTTTATCCCGTGTTAAAACCACATCCAACTGGCTTTGTTTTGGGGCCAATTTTACAATTGTGTCGAAATATTTTTCCTTAACTACTTTAAATTTTTCTGGAATTTTATTAGCAGGTAAAACTAATTTATAATACCCATATTTATTACTTACTGCTGCAACTGGAAATGGTGTGCATAAAATACTTGCATAGGCAACTTTTTCGCCACTATCATCATATACATAGCCACTAATTACTACTTCTTTAATTGTTTTTTTTGCCGCAATATTTTGTTTCGGGGTAATGATAATAAAACTCCCTTTCGATTTTATGTCAACAGCTTCTTCAAATACAATTTTTAAGATTGTCCTGATTGGTTTTTTAGATACAGAAATGCTAACCTTTCTTTCTACATCAATATGCTTAGGACTGTATGAAAACTTAGCACCAGTAAGTTTAGAAACTTCCACTAATACTTCCGAAACAGTTTGATAATTTATTTGTAAAGAAACCTCTCGCTCAAGCGGTGGAATTATTTGCTGAGAAAACGCCTTTTGTAACACAAATACCCATAAGGCAATAAGCAACACACCCTTTTTATTTTTGACATGCTTGCCCAGAGATAACAAAAACTTCATTTATTTTTTGATAGGTTAACCCCAACGTTTCGGCAATAATCATTGCCATAACTTCTGGCGTTTCATTATTAAAATCTACAGTTATTAAGCAGTTGCCCAAATTGTTATCTTCAAGTGCTATCACATTGCCATAAATTGCGTTTATAGATGCAACTACATCCTTAACAAACGCAGATTTAAAAGAAAATGCTTTAGTTTTATAAGAAAGCATATTAACATCTACTTGATTAACCTGTTTTAAAAATCCAGTTGAATGCAAATAAAATGCAGATTGATTTGGGTGTAGCTGAATAGTATTTATTTTGCCTTTTAGTTCAACAATACCTTCCGTAACAACTACAAAAACAGTATCGTTTTGCGGTAGCGCTTTTACGTTAAATGCTGTTCCAATATCTTTAATTTCTAAATCACCAACTTCTATTATAAATGGTGATTCTTCGTTGTGT
>JAGPCI010000008.1:0-2071 GCA_018058165.1 Bacteroidia bacterium | reverse complement strand
AATACCTTCCGTAACAACTACAAAAACAGTATCGTTTTGCGGTAGCGCTTTTACGTTAAATGCTGTTCCAATATCTTTAATTTCTAAATCACCAACTTCTATTATAAATGGTGATTCTTCGTTGTGTATAACCTCAAAAAATGCTTCACCTATTAATTTTAGTTTTCGCTGTTTATTATTAAAAGCACCAATTAGCGTTAATGTAGCATTTTTATTTAGGGTAACCAAGGTTCCATCAGCCAAGGTTTTACTTTGGCTTTCTCCATTTGCCACAATAGTTGTATCAGCTTCAGGTTTAGGTTTAGATAGTTTAAAATAAACCACCACACCAATAGATATAAACAAAAACAAAGCTGCTACTTTTAGCCATGATAATCCAATACTAAAACGTTTAGGTTCCTTAGTGCTATTTATATTGTTTGCCTCTTTTATAATTTCCGAAAACAACTTACGCTCATCAACCTTTTTAAACTTTATATTAAAAATATGTTGTGCATTGGTAAAGTAAGATTGGTTTTCATAAGAAACCGCTTTCCAGTCATCAATAAACATAGCCTCCTCAGGCAATGCTTCACCTGCAAAGTACTTCGCCAATAGTTCATCAATATGTTGGATATCTAAACTCAATTTACTTTCCTAATAAAATTAATAAAACAACAACCGGCATTAAGTGCTTCAACCTTGTTCGAAGGTGTTTTAGTGCCTTGCCCATTTGATGCTCTACAGACTTAATATTTATGCCTAATTTATCCGCAATTTGCTGGTATTTTAACTGTTCAAACTTACTCATTACAAAAATGCGCTTACACTGTTCTGGCAATTCGTTCATCACATGTTCAATTTCCAAAGCTAATTCTTTGTTTTCCATCAATTGAGCGGCAGTAGAAGTTGCATAACTACCAACATGTTGATAATCGTTAGCATAACTATTTCTAACCACTTGTTGTTTAATTTTATTTAAACAGCAATTGTGAACCGAACGATATAAGTAACTTTTTATAGATGTTTCTACAACAATGGTTTCTCGCTTGGCCCATAATTGCACAAATACATGTTGCACTATATCATCCGCATCATCTGCATCTTTTAGCATTGTTGTGGCATAGTTTACCATACTTAAACAATATGTATTAAACAACTGCTCAAACGATTTGATATCGCCTTGCTTAATGTTTAACGCCAACTCTTGCTCTGTATAGTGTGCCATAAATTAGTGGCGCAATATAATAGCTTATGCTCAATTTGCTTAATGTACCTTAATGACAACTATGTTTTGATTTACCCTAATTAATAACTTTGTTTAATTTACTGTGTGCTCTACCATAAATAAAATAAACTATCAATCCAAAACAAAGCCACAATAAAAAGGCAGCCCAATTGGTAAAATTAAGCATGGTCATTAAATAAAAATTAGTAACCATTCCTAACACGGGTATAGCGCTATATCGCTTTAAAAACGAAAGAATACTAAGCACAACAAACAATAACCAAAATGCTAATGTTGGCCAATTTTCGAGCTTATGTATGTTTTTAAATGTTCCTGTATTATCAAAAACTATAAACAAAAATAGGCTTATCAAACACAATATCGGAACTAATAATCGACCATTTATGTATGGCACTTTAAATCCGCTATGAAATTCGTTACGATGAGACTCCATGCGAATTACACCAGCATTTACTACCACAAATGCAAACAATGTTCCTATACTTGATAAGTCTGTTACTTCTTTTAAGTTTAAAAACAAGGCAGGTATAGCAACAAAAAAACCAGTAATAATTGTACTAAAGGCAGGAGTTTTATACTTAGGATGAATTTTGCTAAAACGTTTTGGTAATAAACCATCACGACTCATGCTCATCCAAATACGAGGTTGACCATTTTGAAAAACTAATAGTACACTGGCCATTGCAATTACAGCGCTTACGGCAACAATTCCACTCATCCAATTTACATTTAATAAACTAAAAACATGCGCTAAAGGATCTCCAACAGCTAGCTCTTTATAACTAACCATACCTGTTAGCGAGAGCGAAATAAGCATATACAAAATGGTACAAATAATAAGTG
>JAGPCI010000131.1 GCA_018058165.1 Bacteroidia bacterium | reverse complement strand
ACTTTGTGCAGTTCCTTCTAATTGCCCAGGTCCACGTAATTTTAAATCTACTTCAGATATTTCAAATCCATTATCGGTTTCGCACATGGTTTTTATGCGCAATTTTCCATCAAAACTAAGTTTATACCCTGTCATTAATACACAAAAACTTTGCTCTGCACCTCGGCCAACACGGCCACGTAATTGGTGCAATTGCGATAGTCCAAAACGCTCGGCACTTTCAATAATCATTACACTTGCGTTAGGCACATTTACACCCACTTCTATAACCGTAGTAGCCACCATTATTTGAGCTTCGCCTCTAACAAAACGCATCATCTCTGCATCTTTATCTTTGGGTTTCATTTTGCCATGCACCATAGCAATATTATATTTTGGTGGTGCAAAATGTTTAACCAACTCATCAAACCCATTTTGTAAATTCATGTAATCCATTTTTTCACTTTCTTCAATTAATGGATACACAATATAAACTTGACGGCCTTTGGCAATTTCTTCACGCATAAAACCAATTACTGCCAACCTATTTGCATCAAACCTATGCACTGTTTTTATAGGCTTACGGCCAGCAGGCAACTCATCAATAACACTAGTATCTAAATCGCCATAAAGTGTCATGGCTAAGGTGCGTGGAATGGGTGTAGCCGTCATTACCAAAACATGCGGTGGATAGGTGTTTTTTTTCCAAAGTTTAGCACGTTGTTCAACACCAAAACGATGCTGCTCATCAACAATCGCTAGTCCTAAATTTTTAAACTGAACCACTGTTTCTATTAAAGCATGTGTACCAATTAAAATATGAACTTCGCCATCTAAAATTCCTTGTAAAATTTCTCTGCGTTTTTTTGCTTTGGTAGAACCTGTTAGTAATTCAACTTTAATGGGCATATCTTTTACTAAAGCTGTAATGGTTGTAAAATGTTGTTGGGCCAAAATTTCTGTAGGCGCCATCATACAAGATTGGTAGTTGTTATCTAATGCCATTAACATACTCATTAAAGCCACTACCGTTTTTCCGCTACCAACATCACCTTGCACCAAACGGTTCATCTGTTTGCCACTTTTTACATCAACCCTAATTTCTTTTAATACCCTTTTTTGTGCATTTGTTAACTCAAACGGAAGGTATTTGTTGTAAAAATCATTAAAGTAATCGCCAATTAAGTCTAACTTAATGCCGTTGTAAATTTGTGTTCGTTTAAGTTTATAACGCAATAACCGTAGTTGAATAAAAAATAATTCTTCAAACTTTAATCGGTGTTGCGCTTGTGCCAAAATCTCTGCATTTGCTGGGTAATGTATGGCAATTAGTGCTTGCTTACGGGTAGCTAAATTTAATTTTTTTACTAAATATTCTGGTAAGTTTTCTTCGGGATTAAAGCGAGGGTCGGTAACTAAAGCATTGGTTAATCGCATTAAACCCCTGCTATCAATACCTCGCGTTTTCATGCGTTCGGTGGCATTGTAAAATGGCATAATGTGCATGTACATTTTTCCTTCGGCCGATTCGGGGTCGTCTAAAGTAGGATGAGCCATGTTGTAATTTCCATTAAAGGGAGTTGCTTTACCAAATACAATGTACTCTTTGCCTTCAACAGTACTCTCTTTAACCCACTTAATTCCCTGAAACCACACCAACTCTATTTTGCCTGAACCATCAGTTAAATCAGCCACCAAACGTTGTGCTCGGTTTTGACCAAGCAATCTAATATTGCTAACCTTGCCCTTAAGTTGTATGTAGGGCATGTCGGGCGTAATGTTACTTATTTTGTGTATTTGCGACCTATCTAAATGCCTGTATGGGTAATGAAACAACAAATCGGCAAATGTAAAAATGCCAAGTTCTTTCTTAAGCATTTCGGCTTTCGATATTCCTACACCTTTTAAGTATTCTATTTGTGTGGTTAAAAATTGCACCTTTGCAAAATAACATTTTTTACTGTGGGTACAAATGTGGTTATCCGCAACTTAATTGTGTATTATTACTCTAAATCAAATATTATTTTAGCGGCATGAAGCGTATATTATTTTTTGTTGCAATTTGTATTTCAAGCCTAACATTAATGGCTCAATCTGCGTTGTATCCTGTGCAAATAAAAGGCAAGTGGGGGTATACTAATTTATCAGGTAAGCTTACTATAAATGCCATGTATGATTATGCAGAAAACTTTTATGATGGTTTGGCTGTAGTGGCTTTAAATAATCAGCCTTGTGCAATAAACGATAAAAACGAGCGCATAATTGATACTGGTTTGTACATTAATATTCAGCATTATAGTGAAGGATTGGCTAAGGTTACCAATGTTAAACTTCAACAGTTTTTTGTTGATGTAAAAGGCAAAAAAGTATTTGACGTAGCTGGTGATGTTTATGATGCGAGGCCATTTAAAAATGGTTTATCAGGTATTGCAAAAAAATCGGATATACACGAAACAAAGTTTAGCCATGATATTGTAAATCTTGGTTACAAATTTGGCTATATTAATAAGCAAGGGGTTGAAGTAATAGCATGTATTTATGATGATGCTGATGATTTTGACAATGGTTATGCAAGGGTAAAAACGGATAGAACTTTTGGTGTAATTGATACTTTGGGTAACCAAATTATTAAGTCAAAATATTTTAATATTGGTAAGTTTATTGAGGGTAAAGCATGGGTTGATGCAGGTGGAAATTATGGTTATATAAACACCATAGGAGAAGAAATTATTAAACCTATTTACCAATATACTTACGATTTTAGTGAAGGACTTGGTGGTATACTTTTAAAAGGTAAATATGGTTTTATTGATGAAAAAGGTACAGTAATAATTGCACCACAATACGAAGCCATTCGTCCATTTTCGCAAGGTTTAGCCGCTGTTAAGCTTAATGGCAAATGGGGTTTTATTGATAAAACAGGGGCAGTAAAATTGCGCTTTGTTTTTGATAATGCCATGCTATTTGTAAACGATAGATGTGCAGTTTTAGTGAAACGCAAATGGGGTTTTATTGATACAAATGGGGCATTTGCAATTCCTGCCGACTTTGATGCGGTAGGCACATTTAATGATGGTATTGCAGAAGTAATGCTTGGACAGGTTAGTGTGTATATTACCAAACAAGGCGTTATTATTCCGCAATTAAAATAGTTAAGCATCAAGGTAAATCTGTATGAGGTATAACAACCAATACTGTTTGGCTTAAGCCAAAAACTATTTCTTCTTATTTATCCTCCAGATAAATCTGGTGGCAAATCAAAATCTGGTGGCAATTCAAAAATTGAATTACCAAAGGCTTAAGCCTGTGGGCTGTGAGGATAACTAGTTTAAAAAATACGCTAATTAACGTAGCGTAAATGCTTGTGGATGTAAATACATTTGACTAATTAATTAGTACAAATATGAAAACACAAATTTACCTTCGTAAATCCTTTAAAACTATTGGATTACTTTTAATGTTGCTCATGGTGGGCGGGCAACAATTATGGGCGCAGTGCGGCACTGTCTCATCTTATGTTCCTACAGTTAGTAGCACAAATGTATGCTCTGGAAACCAGCTATATTTATATGCTACAGGATTGCCAGTTACCCGTTGGGTTTATAGAGATAACAACAATGGTAATTGGATTAACTTTGGGAGCAGTAGTGATAACAGTTCCCAATATGTTTATGCCACTGCTGTAACTACTCGTTCATACAGGGCAGTGGTTTCAACACCATCATGCCCAACAGATACAACGGCAGCAGTTAGTGTAACCATCTCACCACTTACTTATGGAAATAATGGTTCAATTTCAATTTCATCAAGCACTAAACAAGTTTGTTCTGGCGGACAATTTACCTTACGGATAATGAACGAAGGTGTTAATGTAAGCGCATGGATTTATCGAGATAATAATGGAAGTTGGTATACTTACTCTAACACCTCATCGCAAAATATAAATGTATATGCGCCAAATACTGTTACTGCATTAAATAGAGAGTTTAAAGTATTGGTTAAAAATTCCAATTCTTGTGTTATCGATTCATCTGCAAGTATAAATATAAGCATTACTCCAAGCCTTGCAGGTTACAATCCTAATGTAAAACCTACAGCAACACAAACTACAATTTGCGGTGGCAATTATGTTTCGTTGCAGGTTGATTGGCCGCTTGAAGTTGGTAATTGGATATATAAAGATGCTGGCGATACTGCCTGGAAATATTTTAATAGTGGCTCAACAAGCGCTTACGATTATAATACAAATGTTACCACATCTGTAATGCGTGAGTATCGTGTAGTTTTAAATAATCCAAGTAATTGTTCGGCAGATACAAGTGCTTCTTGTTTTGTAATGATAAATGCATCAGTTAAGCAAGTATTAACTTCGATACAACCACGTATAAGTGGAACCAATACAGAAGTATGTGCTGGTAGTTCAATACAGTTTCAAATACTCGGTTATAACAACAGTAAATCGTGGATTTATAAAGATAGTGTAGATGGCAATTGGTCGGTTTTTAGCAGCAGCAGTTCACCATCACTAAGCAGTAATAGTAACATTACAAAAGATTTAAACCGCGAGGTAAGGGTAATTATTAATAACTCATCAACCACTTGTTCATTCGATACTTCGGCACCTGTATTTTATAAGGTAAAAGCCAACGTATATGGTTATACTACAAGTGCTGTTCCTTTTACACCAATTGATGAAATGTGTGTTGGTGCACAAGGAACTATTTACATGCAAAATGGACAAACCGTCTCGAGGTGGATTTATAGAGATAATGGAATTGGCAGTTGGGTAAATACTTCTTCTGGTAATGTTTATTATGATTACAATACAAGTAATTTAACACAAAACACAACACGTGCATATAAGGCAGTAATTAATAACACAGCGCTTTGCCGTATAGATACTACTCCCGAAGTAACCATCAATTATAAAATTGCAATACCAAGTGGGGTTATAGCCATAACACCAACAATTTCTCAAAATTCTTTTTGTTCGGGTGCATACATAAACGGAAGCATAACATTATCCAATAACATGCAAGTAGCAAAATGGATTTATAAGGATAATAATGCCACAACTTGGGTTGATTTGCAATCTAGTTCGAGTACATATTTTTATGATTACAATACCACCGTTACATCATCAACTACCAGAACTTATAGGGCAATTATACGCTCGTTTGAAACTTTTAGTTTAGATACATCTTTAGAATTAGTGGTAAATATAAATCCTCAATCAAGAGGTAATTTAAATATTACACCTACATCTACTTTAGCAAGTGTGTGTAACCAAAATTATGCGGCATTAAGTTTAGTGCCAGCAGCCGGCTACACTACTAATAATTGGCTATATAGAGATACGGTAACTTCGGTTTGGTATAATGCAGGTTCATCATCAAACTCGTTAAATAATTATGTTTCTACTAATAATACCAAACGCTACTTTAGGGCAATTTTGCTTGATGCAAGTGTATGTAAATATGATACAACAAATATACTTGCCATTAACGTGTTGCAAAAAAATGCTCGAAATAATGCAAGTTATGTTCCTGCAGTTACAGAAACTGCTGTTTGCGGTGGTGCTACATATAGTTTAAGTATAAGTCTGCCTTCTGGAGTTTCTGTTTCTAGGTGGATATATAGAGATAATGGCTCCGACTGGAAATTAGGTTCTACATCGAGCAGCTTTTACGAAAATAGCAGTACTACAAAAGTTCTTGTACCAACTGTAAGAGAATACAAGGTTATAATCAACGACAATAACAATTGCTTTAGCGATACATCGGCAGCAGTTGCCGTTAATATCAGTCCGCTTACTAATGGTGCAATTGTAAATATAACACCAACCACTAGTTCATCAATTGTTTGTTCAGGAAGCACTTTAAGTGCCAATTTTAGCTATAATGGTACTGTACAAAAATGGGTTTACAGGGATAATGGTGGTGTTTGGAATGAGTTACTTAGTAGTTCGTCTTCAAGCTATTTATATGATTATAATGTGTATGTAAATACCAATACCACCAGAGAATATCGTGCATATTTAGTAAGGCCAAATTCTTGTATTATTGATACCACACAAAATTTAGTACTTCAAGTTCGTGCATATAGTAACGGAAGTGCTGCCGCAATACAACCTACCACATCAGCGCCTAACGTGTGTAGTGGAAATACGGTTAATGCAAACATACAATCGGCTACCAGTTATAGTGTGCATAAATGGATTTACCGAAATTCATCAACAGAAAATTGGAGAGATTTTACATCAACTACAGCATCTACTTATTTCTCAGAAACAGTAACTCCTGTTTTATCAAATACCCTAAGAGATTATCGCGCAATTATCAAAACCAATACTTGTAGTTATGATACCACGGCCCAAGTTAGTGTACAACTTAATGCCCGCAGTTATGGATATGCAAGTGCTACTACAATTACCTCAAGCACGGGTGTATATTGCTCATCGGCTACAGTAAACGTAAACGTAGTAAGTGGAACAATGCCTAGTGGTGCAAGTATTCGCTCGTGGTTATATATGGATAATAATAGTGGCGTTTGGAATGTAATACCTAACAATACTTCTACTTATTTAAGCCATACCAATACTTCGGTTACAGTACCTACAAGCAGAGCTTATAGATTGGTAATTAATAATACCAATACTTGTAGTTACGATTCATCAAGTTTGTTTAGTGTTTCCATCAATCCATCAGGTGCTGGGTATGCAAGTACAATTACACCAACAGTGTCAACAAATAGTGTTTGTAATGCACAAACAAATCCTAACGTTTATGTTAATTTACCTTCAGGTTATACTTTGGTAAATTGGTTGGTAAATAACAACAACACCGGTTGGGCTGGCTTTGGTTATCCAACTACAACTACCAGTATTACGGATTATAACACAGCCGTGCAAGCCGCAGTGAGCAGAAGTTACCGTGCAATTGTGTTAAACAGCAGTACTTGTTCAATAGATTCGACCAATGTTATTGGCATAAGCATTAACCCAACAGCAGGTGGTGTATTAAGCAATGTTACACCAACAAGTACACGCAGAAATTATTGCTACACTAAATCGGTTACGGCAAATGTTAGCACACCATCTGGTTACACCATCGAAAAATGGATTTACAGTGATAACAATGGCAGTTGGAATAATTTTACCAACAGCACCTCATCTTCTGTTTTATCTGATAACAATACTTATGT
>JAGPCI010000130.1:4711-7199 GCA_018058165.1 Bacteroidia bacterium | reverse complement strand
CCTTAAAATTAGTATTGGCGAAACAAACAAAATATATGATGAAACAATTGTGTATTTTAATAACAATGCCTCCAAAAATTTTGATAACGAATATGATGCTTTAAAACCTGATGCTACAAATGCCAGTATTTCTAGCTACACAACTACATCAACCGATAAACTATTAATAAATGCAATACCTTATAGCCAACTTGATACCGTGTATCTAAACACGCCAGTAGCAAATGCAAGTTACAACTACCTATTGCGCCTTACTGGTGCCGAAACGTTTTTAGACTCGAACAACACCATTACTTTAATTGATAATTTTACCCAAAACCAATTTATAATAAGTGAAGCCAATAATGTATACGCCTATAGCACTGTTGTAAACAACAATGGTAGTCAAGCGGCAAACAGGTTTATGTTAGTATTTAATAACCAAAATCAACAATTGCCTGTTAAACTAATTTCATTTAATGCTAATAAAACCAAACAAAATTTGGTTGAGTTAAACTGGAGTACTACTTCAGAAAAATTAAATAAACATTTTGAAATTGAGCGAAGTGATGATGGTATATTATTTGAACCAATTGGATTGGTTAATGGAAATGGCAATTCTACTACACTAAAAAAATACAATTTTATTGACCAAAACCCAAGTGCAGGTATAAATTACTATCGATTAAAACAAGTTGATTATAATGGAGAATACACACACAGTAATGTGGTATTGATTGATTTATATGGCAACAAATTATCAGCTACTATTAAACCAACAGTGTATCCTATACCTGCAAACAAGCAATTAAATATTGAGTTAAATAATGATAAATTAAGTACCTATTCTATATCTGTTACAGATTTGTTAGGGAACGAAATATCTAGTGAAACCGTTATGGCGAGCGAATTAAACTACATACACCAAGTTAATATTACAGGATTAACAAATGGCGTTTATTTGCTAAAAATTAGCAACGGCCAAGACAACACAGAGGTTTTGAAGTTTATTAAAGAATAAGTTTTATCTATAAAGCAATTATTACATGCTAGCATAAAAGTTAGTATGTAATAGTTGTTACTTTATTTTTCCTGCTCCTGTAAAGTGTTTGTCGTAATAAGCTTCACTAAGGTTATTAATCATTACACCCTTACTTGTACTTACATGTGCAAACCAACCTTGTTTTAAATACACACCAACATGCGAAACTTTTTTTGAGTTGATTTTAAAAAAAACCAAATCACCTTCAGTTAAATTTTTCTGGTTTATTGATGAACTTTTTTTGTGCATTTCATCCGCAGTACGTGGAAGGTTATTATTATAAACTTGCTGGTGTAGTAGTTTTACAAAGCAAGAACAATCTATAGCATTTTGGCTGCAACTACCCATTTTATGAGGCACTCCCAGCCAATTACCTACAAACTTATATAGCTTAATATTATCAGATTTATCTACTTCTAAATTAAGCTTTTTACTTAATTCGCTGTACTCTTTCTTAGCGGGCTGTTTGGTGTTTTTAGTTACCGCCTTTTTACTTTTACACGAGGCAAGCGTAACCAAAATTAAAACACAAAAAAAACCAATCCTTCTCATTGGCTTCAAATATCTAAAAATTGTTTTTGTGCTTAATGCTTAAATATGCACAAATATGGATAACATAAAAATAAGTGCACACTATTTTACACCACAGGCTTAAATCCTTCAAATGCTTGCAAACAATCGTTGCAGTAATGCATACTTCGGCAAAGTGTTGGTCCAAACGGGCTTTTCATTTCGGTGTTTTTACTTCCACAAAAAGGACACTCCGTATGTTCTAAAAGTTCTAATGTTATTTCACCATCGTGTTTAATTGGAGGTGCTAGTCCATGTTTTTTTAAACAAGATAAACCACGTGCAGTAAGTTTATTGCTGTCCCAAGGTTTATCAAAAGTGGTAACTACTTCAATTGTTTTTATACCGATATCTTTTAACCTATCAGCAACCATTCCTTCCATCATTTTAATAGCAGGACAGCCCGTAAAAGTTGGTGTCATTTCAACAAAAACGCTGCTTTCTCCACGCACTTCTACCTTTGTAATAATACCCATATCAACCATACTAAGTGTAGGTATTTCAGGGTCTTTTACCACTTCAAGTGCTTGCCATATTTGTTGTTCTGTTATCATGTTTTTTTATTTTTAATTACAAGTTTAGGAGAATTACAATGTTACAAAGATTAGAAGGTTACAGGGTTATTGGATTTTATTAAACTCGTTAATCATCCTCAACTTTGTAAGCCTAGCAACGCGCTTGCGCAACTTTGTAATTTTTGTAACCTTTGTAACCCTACCCTATCGATTACGTAACTTTGCAATCCATTTCTCTCTCCCTACCACTCTGCACTTGGGTCAACCCTAAATACTTCACTCATTTCTTCTACTAATGGTTGTAAATGTTCTGTATGAACTCCTTTACGACCACCTAAAACTGGCTGCCAAGTATTTTCTGAAGGGATAACTAAAGTAGCTT
>JAGPCI010000130.1:0-4611 GCA_018058165.1 Bacteroidia bacterium | reverse complement strand
CTTGGGTCAACCCTAAATACTTCACTCATTTCTTCTACTAATGGTTGTAAATGTTCTGTATGAACTCCTTTACGACCACCTAAAACTGGCTGCCAAGTATTTTCTGAAGGGATAACTAAAGTAGCTTTATCAAGCACAGGAGTAATTACTTCTATCCAACGATTTTTAAGCACTTGCTCACCTTCAAATACACCCATTTCTTTTAATTCTTTTTCAAATGGTCCTTCTTCAAATAATCCTAAAGCATAGTTCCAGGCTTCGTTTAAGGCTGTTTGCATGCGTGCATGGCTTTCTTCATTTGCAGCGCCTAATTTTGTAATCCAAGTATTGGCATGAAACACATGATACTTTAACTCTCCCTTTATTTTACGTGCAACTTTTGCC
Organism: Bacteroidia bacterium; assembly: GCA_018058165.1. GTDB lineage: Bacteria > Bacteroidota > Bacteroidia > UKL13-3 > UKL13-3 > UBA6183. The sequence continues at coordinate 4,227 of JAGPCI010000130.1, read as the reverse complement.
AACGGTTCATAAGAACTATTTGCAAGCATTTCAAAACGTAATTGGTCGGCTACATCATACAAAAAATGACGCATTAAACTAAAGTCGTAATCGCCATTTGGCAACTCCACAAATTGTGCATTATGAAATTGTTTTGCATTACGTGTAAATGCTACTGTATCGGGCTCTTGTTCACCTAATTCGTGTAAAATTTGAAACAATACATTTGATTGTCCAATTTTATCTTGTGCCATTGATGAAAAAGCGATGTCTTCTTCCAGTATTGGCCCAAGGCCGGTCCACTCGCTATTGCGATGGCCAATAATTAATAAATCATCGGCCATTTTGTACATTAATTCTTTAACTATTTCGGTATTCATATTGTTTATTTTAATATTAAATATTTATAGGTATTTGGAGCTAAATTAAAGTATGTTTTGTTCAATATATTATCAGTAGTTACTAAATAAAATCTTGTTAGAAGAAGCGTTTCAGGGTTACTATTTAGCGTATTTTTTGCATCTGTTTCATCATCAAAAATAAACACAGTTTTTATATTGTTAGGAAAATGTAATGCGCTGTATAAAATTTGTTCGCAAGCATTGGCCCACATGCCAAATGGATATGGAACATCGCTATTAAATACATAAAACTTAGTACCAATTGCCTGTTGTGCTTTTTCTGCTTGCTGGTTTACCAATGATAATCTATGGCTGTATATAAGCGATGCTTCGGATATTTTAACAATACCAGCAACTATAACTCCTATTAAAGCAAACATTAAAAAACTAGATTTAATTGTACTTAAATTTGATTTAGGCTGATTTACAAAAACTGAAACTAATCCAATAGAAGCGATTAGTCCGTATGGTAAAAAAACACGTTCCATCATAATATCCGAATCGCCTTTGATAAAAATAGCAATAAACAACAGATATCCCACAGCAGAAATTAACAAATAAGCGGCTTGTAAGAATTGTTTTTTATAGCCTAACCATATTAGTGATACTAATAGCAAAATTGTGGGCAACAAATACAATCCCTGTAACCTTTTCACAAAAAAACCAAGTGAGTAGGATTTATTTATTCCCATAAATGCTATATAAAAACTCGGCATTTGTAAAAAGCCTCCTTCGTAAGAATTTGCTGGTGTAAGTAATGTTTTAACAACAAGAACAACAACAGCCAATAACAAATATAAATATATCTTTTTGTTGCTGTAATTGTTGGTTTCAATCATTATCCATATCAATAAAAAAAGAACAAACAATGCTGATATAGGATGAAACAATAGCGCTATTAATAAAAGCAAAACACCCAAAAACTGATTAACCAAGCTTGTTATTTTTTTGCCTTCGGTATAATAAAACCAGGCATAAAAAGTTACTCCAAATACTAGCCCGTGTAAAAGCTCTGTTTGCAAAAAAAATACTTCGCTTGTGGTAACTAAAACCGTGAATAGAATTAATAACCCTGCTTTAACATTTTTAAAACCATTATTCACCAACAAAAAACACAGATAATATATTAAGTAAAAACTCGCTGAAAAGGCAATTAGCACAAACTTTAAACTCAACCCAAGTTTTATTGCTAATAATGGAAGTATTTGCGTAATAACTAAAGGATACCTGTAATGTGGGATTATAAACTCATTTGTGTTTATTAGCGCCAATGCACCATAGGCATTATCGGTATGCAACATTTTTTCTTGATAAAAATATACCGATAAAAAAATAAGCACCAACATACTTACATGGCCTATATAACTTGCACCCTTTTGTAGCATGTTATGCCTTAAGCGATTTTTTGTACTTGTTAATTTTATCCATCACCTTATATCCACCAGCTTCGCGATATTGTTTTTCGGGAATGGTAGCAAACATATCTTGGTCATCATACTCGGTACAAAAAACATTGGCCGTTTTTACTACCCAAATATTTGCAGTTATTCCTCTTCGGCCATATTGGTCCATTCCAAAAAGTAAGGCCATTTCAGGATTTGGTGCATGCACTATACCTACATGCATGTGTTGGTCGCCACGTTTTTTTTGATGAAACACTTCGTAAGTCCCCCAGTTGTCCATGGGTTCAAGCGGTTCGATGGTGTTGTTTTCTTCTATTTTTTCACGAGTAACTCGTGGGTCTAGAGATATAATCATGGTGCTTTTTATTTTCGTGTTTTTTATAATTAATTACAAGGTTATTGGCTTTCACTATGCTTGTTAATCAACTTCAAATTTGACAAATCAAATCGTGCGCTTGCGCAACCTTGTAATTTTTGTAACCTTTTAATCTTTCTAACTCCACTTCCCACTTACGCAAGCGGTGTTACATACTTTTCGTTCTTATTAAGCAGTGCATTTCTAACCCATCTGCCGCGTTCTTCGGCCATTCTGCGTACGGCCAAACGCTCTGCATTACATGGGCCACCACCATTAATTACTCTTTTAAACTCATCCCAATCTGGCTCGGAATAATCCCACTTTCCTGTTTCTTCGTTTTTCTTTAAATTAGGATCGGGAATTTCTAAACCTAAGTCCCAAATTTTAGGTACATACATGTTTAAAAACTGTTGGCGCATATCGTCATTCGATGCCATTTTTACTTTCCAGCGCATTAATATTTCAGTATGACTTGATATTTTATCAGAAGGGCCAAAGAAATGCATAATTGGCGGCCACCAGCGTGTTAATGCTTCTTGAACCATTTTACGTTGAATTGGAATTCCGGTGGCTAAGGTAACCACATTATCGTGGCCATATTTTAAATGGAAACTTTCTTCAGTACAAATTCTATCCAAGGCACGGCAATAAGGGCCATAACTACCTTTAGCATTTGCCACCTGATTAATAATTGCACCCGCATCAATTAACCAAGCTATTATACATGCATCGGCCCAAGTATATGCGGGGTAATTAAACACATTACTGTATTTACTTTTTCCGGTAATTAAATCGTTGGTCATATCCTCACGACTTTTTCCAAGCGTTTCGGCAGCACTGTATAATAACTGTGCGTGTCCTACTTCGTCTTGTACTTTAGCCATTAAAGCCAATTTCCGTCTAAAGCCTGGTGCACGTGTAATCCAAGTACCTTCAGGCAATGCGCCAATTATTTCCGAATGACCATGCTGTTCAATCATTCTAATTAATTGCCTGCGGTATTCTTTGGGCATCCAATCTTTAGGTTCAATTTTTTCGCCACGAGCTATTCTTGCCTCAAACTCGGCTAATTTAATAGGATCCTCGCCAGCTATCATTGCATTGGCTTTTTCATTAGGATCGATGTAAGCATTTCCGTACATATTTTAATTATTAATTTTTTATTGATACAAACTATTTACAAGTAGTTTTTTACTTGCAATTATTCTAATTATGGTTTGTAGTTTATATCGGTTACTAATTTTTTGCGTAATCCACCAAAAATAAAATCACTTAGTTTTTCAGCAACTTGTTCTGCATTCATTTTACCATCGGGCTTATACCATTCGTTTATCCAATTTACAGTTGATAAAATTGTTAAAGCGGCAAACTTCTCGTCTACGTTATCAAACAAGTCTTCATTAATTCCATCATTTAAAATTACCCTAATTCCTTTTTCGTATTGATTTCTTAGTATAATAAATTCTGATAATTTAGGCTCAGTTAAACTTCTCCATTCATGCAAAAAAACAGACGAGCGGTTGATATTTTGGGTGATAATAAACACATGATTTTTAATAGCCATGCGCAAACGCTCTTCGGCATTAAAATAAATATCATTTGTTTCGGTTATAGCATCAATAAATTTGTTGGCCATTTCAAAACAAATTGTTTCTAATATTTCTTCTTTTGATTTGATATGATGGTATAAACTTGCCGCTTCAATGCCCATTTCGGCAGCTAAATCGCGCATTGATGCGGAACTGAACCCTTTTTGTTTAAATAATTTTGCAGCTACTTCTATTAACTGATCTCTTCTATTTGGTGTAAGTGTTTCTGACATAAGCCTAACATGTGTTAGACAAATTTATGAATTACTTGATAAAAAGCAAACGTTTAACGCGGAATTGTAAAATAAAATGAAGCTCCTTTATTTGGTATTCCTTCGGCCCAAATTTTTCCGCCATTTTGCTCAACAATATTTTTACAAATTAATAAGCCCAACCCAGTACCTTTTTCGTTTAAAGTGCCATAAGTTGTAACATGTGCAAGCGGGTTGAATAATTTTTCTTGAATAGATTTATCAAACCCAACTCCAGTATCGGCC
>JAGPCI010000129.1 GCA_018058165.1 Bacteroidia bacterium | reverse complement strand
GCAGTAAAGTAAGTTATTAGGTTAAGTAATTTATAGGCCTCTCTAATTAACTTAGCAACGCCTGATTCTGTAAGGCCCATGTCAGAAAGAAAAGCTTCGCGATCTTCATAACTTTCAAGTCCTGCAATATCCGATTCTATAGCAGCACTAATCATAATAATTCCTGCGCCTTCTTTTGCTGCTGCTTCTTTTACCATATCAACGTATTTGTTTCCGTTAACAACAGAAGCTTCATCAACATTACAAACGTAAAGCACTGGTTTTGCAGTTAACAAATAAATGTCCTCTACAAATTTGGCTTCATCTTCTGTAACCTCGCAGTTACGTGCAGATTGGCCCGACTCTAAATGGTTTTTATATTTTAATAAGGTAGCCTCAGCTTTTGCAGCATCTTTATCGCCAGTTTTAGCGGCACGGCTAATGCGTTGTAATTTTTTATCTATACTGTCTAAATCTTTTAATTGTAATTCGGTGTCGATAATTTCTTTATCGCGAATGGGGTTTACGCTTCCATCCACATGAATAATATTGTCATCATCAAAACAACGTAATACATGTAAAATTGCATCAGTTTCGCGAATATTAGCCAAAAACATATTGCCTAAACCTTCGCCTTTGCTAGCGCCTTTAACTAAACCTGCAATGTCTACAATCTCAATAGTGGTAGGAACAATACGCTGTGGGTTAATTAGTTTTGCCAACTCGTTCATCCTTTCATCAGGTACGGTAATGGTTCCAACATTTGGTTCGATGGTACAAAACGGAAAGTTTGCCGCTTGTGCTTTTGCGTTGCTTAAACAATTAAATAAGGTTGATTTACCCACGTTTGGTAATCCTACAATTCCACACTTTAATGCCATTTTTTATTTGGTTTTTACCACAGGTTTTACTGTAGTGTTTATGTTTTTATAATTGGTTTTTATTTACAAAATGTATGTAATCACAAAACCTATTTTTACTTTTATTTAATAAATTGTTTCATATCAGTAATAAGCTTTTCGGCCAAGTGATTTGCAGTTGCTTCGCTTTGGCTTTCGGCATAAATACGTATAATGGGCTCGGTGTTTGATTTACGTAAATGTACCCATTCTTTATCAAACTCAATTTTTACACCATCTACTGTGTTAATGGGTTGCTTGTTATATTTATCCTGAACCTTTTTCATTAACACATCTAAATTAATATCGGGTGTTAATTCAATTTTCTTTTTTGCAATAAAGTAATCAGGATAACTACTGCGTAAAATGCTGCAAAGTTTATTTGATTTTGCCAAGTGGGTTAAAAATAAAGCAATACCAACTAAAGCATCTCTACCGTAATGGCTCTCTGGATAAATAATGCCTCCATTGCCTTCGCCTCCAATTACGGCATTGGTGTCTTTCATCATTTGTACCACATTTACTTCGCCTACTGCACTTGCAGTATAGTTTCCTTTTTGTTTTTCGGTAACATCGCGCAATGCACGTGTTGACGATAGATTAGAAACGGTGTTACGTTTTTGATTTAAACGGGTTAAGGTATCATCACTTACATTTTTTAAAACGTAATCGGCAACAGCTACTAAAGTATACTCTTCGCCAAACATGGTTCCATCTTCGTTTACTAAAGCTAATCTATCTACATCTGGGTCTACTACAATACCTAAATCGGCCTTGTTGCGCACCACTTGGTTTGATATTTCGTGTAAGTTTTCTGGCAATGGCTCAGGGTTATGCGGAAATTTGCCATCGGGTGTACAGTATATTTCAACAATATCGGTAACACCTAAAGCCTTTAACAACATAGGTACTGCAATACCTCCGGTAGAGTTTACAGCATCAACCACAATTTTAAATTTCTTAGCTTTTATGGCTTTTACATCAACCAACTCTAAAGCCAAAACCATGTCAATGTGCCTTTTTATGGCATCATCATTTTGGGTTACGGTACCTATTTTATCAACCCCAGCAAAATCAAAATCTGCCTTATCTGCTAACAAAAGCACTTGTTGGCCAATTTCGTCACTTATAAATTCGCCTTTGCCGTTTAATAACTTCAGTGCATTCCACTGTTTAGGGTTGTGGCTTGCAGTAAGTATAATTCCACCATCAGCGTTTTCTTCAGTTACCATAAGCTCCACAGTTGGGGTAGTGCTTAAGCCAAGGTCTATCACATCAATACCCAAACCTATTAAGGTTCCGGTTACTAATCTGTTTACCATATCACCACTTATGCGGGCATCTCTACCTACTATTATGCGGCAAGTTTCTTTGTTTTGTTTGATAATTGTGCCAAAGGCTGCGGTGTATTTTACTACATCAATAGGGGTAAGGGCATCACCTGCTTTACCACCAATTGTACCTCTAATGCCTGAAATTGATTTAATTAAAGTCACGTTTTTGTGTTTTTTTAAGGACCGCAAAAGTATCATTTGCCTACAAGCAATACAAGCTACATTTATAATTGCCTGATTACGTTTGTGGTTGATGCATAATGTTAGTTAGTATGCCATAAAAAAACTAAACTTGCCAAAGCAATGCAGGCTAATAAAGAATGGTTTAGTGAGTGGTTCGACTCGCCTTATTACCACATATTATATAAAAACAGAGATGAACACGAAGCTGAGTTTTTTTTAAGAAACTTGGTTGATAAATTAGCGCTTACACGTGAGCAAAAATTAATAGATTTGGCATGTGGAAAAGGAAGGCACAGTATTTACTTAAATAGCCTTGGTTACAATATTATTGGGGTTGATTTGGCTGCGCAAAGTATAGCATCTGCAAAGGTTTTTGAAAACGATAGGTTGCGTTTTGATGTGCAGGATTTAAGAAATTTACCTTATAAAAATGAGTTTGATATTGCCTTAAATTTATTTACAAGTTTTGGTTATTTTGATTGTGATGAAACCAACAGAAACGTAATGCAACAAATTAATACCATTTTAAAACCAAATGGATTGGTGGTGATTGATTTTATGAATGTTGAGTGCGTTTTGGCTAACCTTGTGCCTTTTGAAGAAAAGGAGATTGAAGGCATTTTATTTACCATAACCAAAGTAGTAAAAAATGGTATTTTAATAAAACGTATCGACTTTAAGGATGCTGGAAAAACCTTTAGTTTTTGTGAAGAAGTGCAAGTATTGGGTATAGCAGATTTTGAACGTTTGTTTGAGTTAAGCGGAATTAAAAAATTAGCCGTATTTGGCAATTATAATCTTGATGTATTTGATGTAAAAAGAGCAGATAGGTTAATTTTAGTTGGACAAAAAAATGCTTGAAACACTTAAACAAATAGATTCTGAATGGTTTTTGTCCATTAATAATGGCTGGCAAAATGCTTTTATGGATTGGCTTTGCCCTTGGCTTAGGCAACCTAAAACATGGATTCCCCTTTATATTATTGCCTTATGGTTTGCTTGGAAAATATTTGGAAAACAAGCTTTGTGGGTTGCAGTTGGTGCGGGTTTGTTGATATTAGTATCCGACCAGTTTAGTGCCAATTTAATAAAAAATACTTTTGAAAGATTGCGCCCTTGCAACGACCCAATTTTAAAAAACAAAGTACATTTGCTGGCTTATTGTGGAGGTGGATATAGTTTTATAAGTGCACATGCAACAAACCATTTTGCTATTGCAGTTTATTTTAGTTTGCTGTTTAAAAACACTTATCCCCGCATGTTGCCTTATGCCATTTTATGGGCAGCAAGCATTGCTATATCTCAGGTTTATGTTGGTGTACATTACCCTTTTGATATTATTTGCGGTGCAATAGTTGGAAGTATATTTGGGTATTTTGGATCTGTTTTAATATCAAAAATAATTAATAAAAATAAATGAGTTGGTGGTTTTATATCTTGTTAATTGCATTCCCTTTAACAGGCGGAATTATTGGTTATTACGCTAATCTTAGCCAAAAAATAAACATTAAAATTATTCTAGCTTTTGCTGGTGCATATTTGCTTTCGGTGGTATTGTTTCATTTAATACCACATATTTATTTGGAGTCGAATGTGCTTTCGGGGGTGTTACTTTTAGCAGGGTTTTTCTTTCAGGTTTTTCTTGAAAAGTTTTCGCGTGGTGTAGAGCATGGACATTTGCATTTGCACCAACACGGCAAAAAAAACAAAATTATTCCGTACGAAATTTTAATAAGCTTAAGCCTACATAGTTTTATGGAAGGTATGCCTCTGGGCAGTGGATTATTGGGTAATGATAGAAGTGAATTATCGTTTTTATTTGGAATTATTAGCCATGAAATGCCAGCCGCTTTTGCAATGGTTAGTATATTAAAAGCTAGCCATGTTAAACCAAATTTATTAAAATGGTTTATTGTAGTTTATGCAAGCATGAGCGCTATGGGAGCCGGAATAAGTACACTGCTTAAAAATAGTGTCGACCCACATTTATTTGAATATTTGATGGCCTTTGTGGTTGGTACATTTTTGCATATTGCTACAACCATATTATTTGAAAATAGCGAAGAACACCGCTTTAGCCGTAACAAAGTTTTAGCAATTATTGGTGGAATTGGACTTGCCGCTTTAGTTAGCTTATAGGTTTATTTAGATTTTAGGCAGCAAAATTGCATCAACAGTTACCTCAATTTCTTCTGCAATTTTTGCGGTTACTAATTTTGGTATTTCAATATTATGGTCGGCTACTTTAACTTTAAAATTGCTAATTAATTGAATGGTTTGACCTTTTACAATAACTTTTCCATTAATGGTTTTTACTTGTTCAACCCCATGTATTTTTAGCTTACCAGTTACCGTTACATCATAAGTGCCATCTTTTGTATAATCTATCACTTCATTTATTTTACCTGCAAAAGTGCTGCTTGTAAACTTTTCACTTTCCATGTATTTTTCATTAAAGTGCTCTTCCATTAATTTGTTTTGAAATTTAAAAGAAGTGTTTTGTACTTGAAAAACCACAGCGTTGCTTTGGGTATTTAAAAGTACAACTGTATTGTTGCTTTTGGCCTCAATTTCTTCAACAGGAGTTTTGCTATAAAAACTAATTGTACCGCTTGCTGTACTGTAAACTTGTGCTGATAAGTTTGCAGTAAATAAACAAACTGCAACAAAAATTTGAATAATGTTTTTCATAAAATTTAGAATTGATTTTTTAGTTGAAATTATTTTATTTTCCTTCTTTTTCTAAGCTAAATACCCTCGATAAATTAAACCCAAAACGAATGGAATTTAAACTTACATTACTGGTGTTTTGGGCAATAAACTGTTGCTCTATTAAGCCAGATGCATTGGTAAAATGTAACTGAAAAACGTGTCCACCGGTTTCTATATCAAACCCAAAAGAAAAGGCATCGTAATACATTGTTCCATCAAGTTTTTTATCATCTCTGGCATTTAGCCTTGGTATGTATTCAAAATTAAAACGGCTGCTGCGTGATAGCTTTACAGAACCACCAATTCCTATTGCATAAATATCGTTTGATTGTGCTTTGGTTTCTACTAAGTTATGATGAACAAATGTTGGTGATATCATTAACGAAACATGCTCATTAAATTTACGGGTAACTATCAATTGGTTAACAAATGATAACCTAGAGGAGAAAAAGTTATTCCTTGTTTTATCGGTAAACTCAAGGGTATTTATGGCTACGTTACCAAAATAATTTATGCTTACTGGCATGCTTTTTTTGCCACGAGTTTGTTCTGTTATTTTATATTTTATAAAACCATCATAAGTTTTGCCAACATTACTTCTGCCAACACCAATCATTAATTTATCGGTTACTCCATATTCAAGTCCTAAGCGCATTACAGCACCATCAAGGCCAAACATATTATACAGTCCATAAACATTATCTTGGTTAATTAGCATGGGTTGAAAACGGTGTTGAATTCTAAAATCTAAGTGTTTTGCTTTCATTTGTTCGTTGGTGTGTAAATTCACCAATCGGGTTGATTTAAATGTTGCAAATACAGGTGTAGATGCACTTTTATTATCCTCTTCAAGCATCTTCAACAAGTCTTCTTGTGCAAACAAATTACTTGCAAAAAGTAATGTAAATATAAATACTAAATTTTTCATTTGTTTAGTTGTTAGGTGCACCCGCTGTAATCCAAGCTGCTAATTTATTTCTGTTACTTAAACTCATTAATCCCGCACTTGGCATAGGAGTTGGCGTGCCATCAATTGCGCGAGCTTTCACTTTATCTTTATTTGCAAACACATTTGCATAAGTAGTTAAATCAGGAGAGTTACCTCCAGGCATATGGCAATTATTACAATTAGTGGTAAGCATTGGTGCTATTGTAAGGGCATAAGTGGCGGCTGTTGTATCTGTAGTGTTGTTAAAACTATTTGGGTATAACTCTTCTTCTTTATCGTAATAACAAGCACTTAAGCTAAGTGTTAATACGGTTAGTGATAGGTATAATATTTTTTTCATAACAATTAATTAAACGAAATTACGGGTGTATTTATGCCATGACAACTGTTACAAGAACCGTTTACGGTTGAGCTTTGCATGGCTTTTTTTATGTTGCCATTTTTATCAATCAAAACAGGAAATGCACCACCTTTAAAATCTACGATTTTTCCAGTATAAAAGTTTCCTAAGTCATCTATACTTAGTTTATAAATTAGTGCACCTGTTCTATTTGGTTCTGTCCATAACTCTACCGAACCTTCTCTTGCATGGCTTCCAGATTGGTATGCTGTACCAGCAATATTCCACCAACCGCCATCTAGTACAGCCTCATTAATTCCAGATTTATTATGGCAACTCATACAGTTTTGGCCCGCGTTGTGGCTTTCATCATCGCCTGCCACACTTTCTTTGGCATTTTTTTGTAACTCATCGTAATGACTGCAACCGCTTATTACAGCAATTATTGTAATAAGGACTAGGATTGATTTGTGCATGTTGTTAATTTATTTACAACAGTAAGTGTTATTTTCTGTAGAACAAAAAATGGAGGTATGGTTTATTCGAATAAATAATTTTCTAACTAAAACTCCGAAGCCTTCATAAACTCTAGTAACCTTGGGTTTTAATAGTGGATGAGTAACAAATACAACTGGTCTGATAGCTTGATTTGAATTCTTTAGGTCTGATTGGTCAGAGGTTAACTTTTAGAAGATTTTTTTTCCTTGTTGTTATTTCAAAAAATAAATTTAGATTGCAATTACACAATATTTAAAAAATAATATGAAAACAACAAAAAATCTTGGCAAAATTTTTGCCTCTCTCTCTCTCTCTCTCTCTCGTACTATTT
>JAGPCI010000128.1 GCA_018058165.1 Bacteroidia bacterium | reverse complement strand
AATTGGGGTTGGCTTACATTACATCAATTACAACACCAGTAATTACATTGAAAAAATAATTGTTTATACCCAAAATGACACACTGATTGGCCCATTATCCGACAATATAACTACACACTTTTTTGCACCAACCTTCTTTTTAAAATTTGGCGATACAAAAGAAAAATGGCTATCAACAATTGCTATTGGTATTGGTTATACTAATTACGAAAACCGAGCAAGTTTTGCCATTCCATATATTATAAAAGCATCAACATTTGGCGTACATGCATATGGAACAGTTGAATATAACATGGGATATAATTTTGCGCTAATGGCAAAAGCAGGACTTTTTTCGTCTGTAATTAACCAAATAACCTTAACCAATGTACAAAAAAACGTTACAAGTACAGAAACACTAGCAGAACCAGACAATATTTCAAGATTTGATTTACATATTGGGTTTAGGTATAAATTTGGGAATAATTAACTTTGCCAAAAGCAAAATCGTAATTTATAAAAAGCTTTCATGGTGAAAAAGAAGTTAGCATTTATTATCAATCCTATATCTGGAGGAATAAACAAAGCGGGTTTTCCTGATTTGGTAAAAAAAGAAATTAATACCGAGCTGTATGATTACGAATTGTTTTATACAGAATCTACCGAACACAATAAGGAGTTGGCAAAAGATTGTGTTGCGCAAAATTATGATGTTGTAATTGCTGTTGGTGGAGATGGAACCATAAACAATACTGCAAAATATATTGCAGGCACCAATGTAACTTTTGGAATTATACCTGTTGGTTCTGGCAATGGTTTAGCAAGGCATTTAAATTTAAGCATGAACCAATCGAAGGCACTACAAAGTATTAATAAACTTAATACCATAAGTATGGATACTGGATATGCCAATAACGAGTTTTTTTTAAATGTTGCAGGTGTTGGGTTTGATGCACATGTAAGTTGGATGTTTGCAACTGCGCCCAAGCGAGGATTTTGGCAATATGCAAAAATTACACTTGCCGAGTTTTCTAAATACAAAGCAACCAAATACAGCATACAAATTGATGGCGAACAAATAACCGAAAGTGCATTTTTAATATGTGTGGCAAATGGTTCGCAATATGGTAACAACGCCTATATAGCACCAACTGCCATTATTAATGATGGTGTTTTTGAAATCACCATTTTAAAACCATTTAGTATTTTACAAATGCCACAACTTGGGGCACGCATGTTTAATAAAACTTTACACCAATCGGCACAAGTAAAAGTACTAAGTGGCAAGCATATTATTATAAAACGAGAAAACACAGAGGTAGTAAACATAGATGGAGAACCCATAATGATGGATGCTGAATTAGAAATAAAACTTATTCCTGCCAATCTTAAAATAATAGTAGCATGAGCGCAAAAAACAAAAACGGAGGCATGGTTTACTCCACCAACAACGATTACGAATTTAATGATAACGAAAACGAAGATTTAGAAACCTTACCACCGCAACAGCAGCAATTAAAAGTTTATTTAGATAGAAAACCTGGCAACAAATTGGTTTCGCGAATTAATGGATTTATTGGAAGCACAATTGATATAAATGAACTTGGCTCTAATTTAAAAAAACTTTGTGGAGGCGGGGGTAGTATTAAAGACGAAGAGGTATTAATACAAGGCGACCACAGAGAAAAGATAATTAACTGGCTAATAAATAAAGGATATAAAGCGAAGAAAGCTGGAGGCTGACCCCATACTATTTAATGTTATTTTAATTTTTTAGGTCGTATTCTTTAATCTTACTGAGTGATATTCGCAGTTACAAATATATAACCAAATGAAAATACTAGTAATAGAAGATGAACCAAAAGTGGCTTCGTTTATCAAACAAGGTTTAGAAGAACAATCAAACAATGTAACCATTGCTTATGATGGTTTTTTTGGCCATAAATTAGCAACCGAAAACGAGTTTGATGTAATTGTATTGGACCTAATGATTCCATACATGAATGGACTTGATTTATGCAGAAAATTACGTGAAGAAGGAGTTAAAACTCCCATACTTATGCTAACTGCATTAGGCACCACAGACGACAAAGTAACAGGCCTAGAAATTGGGGCTGATGATTACATGGTAAAACCATTTGAGTTTAAAGAATTAGTAGCCAGAATAAGGGCTTTAAGCAAACGATTTACGGATACCATACAGCTACCAAAAGTACTTAAGGTGGCCGATTTGGAAATGAATCTTGACGAAAAAAGTGTTAGAAGAAGTGGTAAAAGTATTGATTTAACGGCCAAAGAATTTAGCTTATTAGAGTTTTTATTGCGCAATAAAAACCGTGTGGTTTCTCGTACAGAAATTAGCGAAAAAGTTTGGGATATACATTTTGATACCGGCACAAACGTAATTGATGTTTACGTTAATTTTTTACGTAAAAAAGTAGATAAAGAGTTTGATAAAAAACTTATTCAAACAATGGTAGGTATGGGTTATGTAATCAAATCAGACGAGTAGTACAAAAAAACATGGCATGAATATTAAACGGGCTTTAACATTACGATTTTTAATTTTAGTTGCTTTATTATTAACTAGCTTTTCGATAGTTGTATACCAAAACTATGCAAACCACAGAACAGAATATTTTTACGAAAGGTTAAATAAAAGAAGTAATAGGATTGCCAAACTAATGATTGATATTACCAATCCAGATAGTTTAGATGAAGAAATAGAACGTGTAAATATTTTAAGGCCAATATCAAATCATAAAACATCTGTTTTTACAATGGATGGTAAGTTAATTAGCGACTCATCAAGAAAAGTAGAAGAAAGGCTTACAGAAGTAATAGCCGAGGTAAAAAAAAGTAATTCGATAGAGTTTATAACCCAAAAAAAGCAATACGTTGGCTTTATTTTATATCATAATGGTAACAACTATATAGTTATTGCATCTGGCCAAGATATGGTTGGAACCAATAAGCTTGAATACCTGGAAAAGACTTTAATATTATCACTCTTAATAGGTTTAATAATTACTGCCGTTTTAGGATGGTTTTTTGCAAAGCAAGCCCTTAACCCAATTAATAAATTAATTAAAGAAGTAGACCAAATTACAGCAAATAATTTAGACAAAAGGTTGCCTGCCAAAAAATCAAATGATGAGATTGATATGTTGAGCAACACCTTTAATAAAATGCTTGATAGGTTAGAGAAATCATTTGTGGTACAAAAAAACTTTGTTTCAAATGCATCGCACGAGTTTAGAACTCCAATTACTGCAATTAAAGCGCAAATTGAAGTAATGCTTATGCAAGATAGAAGTAACGAAGAGTATATAAATACCCTCAAATCTATTGATGAAGACATTAATCACTTTATACAATTAATTACTGGTCTAAGCGAACTTGCTAGGGCCAATTCGGGTGAATTTGATGAGAAAAATACTAAAGTTCCACTTATTGAAGTTGTAGCAGAATCTCGCGTTGAATTATTAAAAGGAAAACCAAATTACCGTATAAATTTACAAATAGAAAATTTACCAGAAAACGAGCACGAAAATTATGTTTTAGGTAATTTAACATTACTTAAATCGGCATTTAAAAACTTAATGGAAAATGGCTGTAAATTTAGTCAAGACCATAAGTGTGATGTGAGTATAATTTTTGTTGAAGACTATATTTTAATTACCATTTCTGATGATGGTATTGGTATTTCGAGTGAAGAACTTCCTTTAATTTTTGAACCGTTTTTTAGGGCCAATGATACTAGAGGAATTGCTGGTCATGGAATAGGTTTATCATTGGTAAAAAAGATTATTGACTTACATAAAGGAGAGGTTTTAGTTGAATCGACTCTATCTAAAGGAACTAAGTTTATTGTAAAGTTACCTTACATGAAACTTACTGAAACGTTAACTAACCCTTCTTAGCAAACCCATAAGGGCAATGCTTACAACCGCTTTTGCAACAATAGCCACGGGCTAAATGATAGGCTTCCGTAAACACCCAATAACCTTGTTGATTAATATAATAATGAACTCCTTCTACCAACTTATTCTGGCTTAAATTTGAGTTATTATCTTGCATTATTTGTAATAAAAATAAAATGCACTGGTAATAATTCCACCTTTAAATGTTCCGCGTAAATTAGCTTGTTCATCATACCTATTTATGATAGATTTTTGAACGTAATCTACTGCATCACTTACATAAATTTCATCAGTTAACGAGTCGAAATTTAAACCCCAAAAATTATTATTAAAAGATGCCAGCCAAGGCGTAATGCTAGGGTTGCCAGTGTTAATAGCATAGCTATATACATGCCTATTTATCCAATACAGCATATCCCTTTTGGCATTACTGCGCAATTTAATGGGCCCATGATCACTTTGTCTTGATAAACTGTACGACACTAAAACACTATCTGCATCGGTATCTATTTTTTGCAAAGCACCATTAAGCGGAGGAAATCCGTTAATATTTCTGCCCGCACTTAGCACCCATAAGTAACCTTCTTTATCTACTACCAAACTATTAGGCCCATAAGCTACCTCAATGCTATCCATTACCACATTACTTTGTGTATTAATTACGTATACCAATTTTTTGTTTGATGCAGTAACATACAATTTGCCTTTGTTCACCAATAACTCATCACAACTTGCTGCTAAAGGAATGGTTTCTGTTATTTGATTGGTGTTTAAATCAACAACCTTTACACCGCCATTATAATACTCGCTTACATAAGCTTTTTGTGTACCATAAATGTAAATAAACCTTGGCGAAACAAAACCAGTAATTGTAGCAATAGATTGTAAATTATCCATATTAATTACTTCAATTTTTTGCGAATTATTTACAACTAAATACCCTGTATTTCCTACACTCGTCATAGCTTGTAATACATCCCCTAACTTACGGTTATTGGTAGTTTCAAATGCATTGGTAGAAAGTATTTGCGACTCAAAATCATAATAATCTAAAGTGGCATTACCAAACTGAAAATTGCCTTCATTTAAAATAAACAACCCTCCTTTTGGATTAATAATAGCAGGATAATCGGGCGTAATAACTGGTTGCGTTTCGCATGATGAAAACGCAACCAGTATAATAAAGTATAAAAATAGATTCTTATTAAATTTCATGTAAGTGCTAAATATAGCTTTGGTTGATATTACAAAAGTCAACCAAAGCTAATAAAAAGTTGTATTAATACTTAACAACACGTTGAATGTTTGACAAACCATTGCTTGAAACACGCACAAAATACACACCTGAAGGCATATTGGTTAAATCAATTTGTGCCATGTTTTGCATGTTATGCGCTATCCAAAGTTTACCCGTAACATCATATACAGCAACTGAAGCATTTGTATTTTGTTGAGGTAAGTTAATAGTTAACAATCCATTTGTAGGATTAGGGTAAATTGAGGTTTGTAAAGTTTGGGCAATGTTAGTTAAACCAACTCTTGCATCACGAGTTGTAAACTCATCAATAGCAAAAAATGCAGGAGTGTTCATTCCAAATTGTCCAACATCTGATGAAGACAATTTAAACATTACACTATCCACATCACCTAAAGGTTTTAAATCAACCCAAGTCCAGCTTGTTTTAATTACACCATTTTGGGCTAAATAAAACGGAACCGAATCAGTAATTGCACCACTCTTGTAACCAATAATATTTAACTTAAAAAAATCAGAATCGTTAAACTTACGTGCAAATGCATCGCCCCATTTCATACTTGCATAACTGTAATTTGAGTTGGTAAAATATGCCCCTTCAACTTGTTTTCCCAATGCATTACCGGTTAAACGAATGATGGTATTTTGTTGTGCAATTGCATAATTAGCAGTACTATCAGCACCCATTGCGGTAACAGCAGTATTTATTTTAGATGAACCTACAACAGTGCTATCAAGGTTAGCATCCGTTTTATTTGAAATAGCAAAACCGCCACTCCAATAATCACCAAAACTTGAAATACTGTAACGAGAAGAGAATAATGCATTACCACTTTGGTAAATCTCTGTAATTGATTTATTTGGTTTGCTCCAAAATTTATTGTTAGCCAAACTTAAGTTTTCTAAATCAGCAGTATCGCTTTTTGTAATGATATTATCTACACAGAAAAATGTTGGCGTATTAATTCCAAATTGTCCAGCATCACTAGAGTTTAGCATAAATTGTAAAGAATCTACTCCACCTAAAATTGATAAATCAACCCAAGTCCAATCTTTAATAATATAATCTAAAGCTGGGTCGTTTGAACGGTAATCTGCTAAGTAAAAACTAACACTATCATTAACCAAAGTTCCACTTTTCCAACCTTTAACAATAAGTACAAAAAAATCAGGGTCGGTACCATTTACACCACCAAACTTCTTAGAAAACGAATCGCCATTTTTAATCGTTAATGCAGGATAAGTTCCATTGGTTACATACAATCCATTTACAGTTTCACCTGCATCTGCACCCTTAATGCGCAATATGCTGCCTTGTTGTGCTACAGCATAATTAGCAGAGTTATTTGCACCTTGGTTTGCATAAGCAGCATATAAATTACTGTATGTTCCATTGGTATCATTTTTAATGTTTGAGTAAGCCCAGCCTCCACTCCAAAAACCTCCAAAGCTAGTTTGATAAATGTTACCAAACTCAACATTGCCACTTGTAAACTGAGCATTAACGGTAGCTCCCGAACCATTTTTTACACTGTTACTTGATAAGGTAATGTCATCAAAACCTGCTTTTGTTTGTGCATTAAGCATCAACCCAACTGTAATTAATAATGCTAATAGTAAAATTTGTTTTTTCATTTTTATATATGTTTTGTATTAAATTGTTATTGCTAAACTTATTAAATAATTGCGCATTGGCATAGCCCGCGATGGCAATACTTGGTACTCGTTATTTAAAATATTGTTGACATGAAACTTGGCATCAAACTTTATTTTTTTATACTTAAATCCTTTGCCAACAAATACGTTTAGTAAATTATAATCATCAATAAATGATGAATTATCTGTGCTTGTAAAACGGTAACCAGTATAGGTTTGATTGATGGCAGCATATAAATTTTTATAGGTAAATGTTAACCAATTTTGATATGTTAATCGTGGCACATAAATAAGTTGTTTACCAACCGTTGCATCATTTATTACATTAGATTTTTGATTGGTAGATAACACATAACTGATATCATTTTTTAGGCTTACTAAAATTTTCTTGTAGCTGTAGGTATACTTTGTACTCCACTCCAATCCTCTACTCC
>JAGPCI010000127.1 GCA_018058165.1 Bacteroidia bacterium | reverse complement strand
CACAAACACTTATTTGCTTCCAATAGAAACTGGCTTTCAACCGCGAATGGCACTTGGTTTTTCGTTAACTTATTTAATATTGTTAATTGGCGAATTAATTGGCAAAGATTACAAAGCAGAACTAACTGAAATTGCTAACACAGTTTCCAACTCGGAAAATTACCACCAAGAAGCCGATGTATTATTTCATGAAATTCGCTCACGCATAAAAAGCAAATTTGTGGTATTGGCAGATGGTATTATGGAACCAATTGCTGTAAGGTTTGCGCAACAAATTCAAGAAAATGCAAAGCACGAGTGTTTTGTAAACGTAGTGCCAGAAATGACACATAATGTAATTGAAACCTATTACAATACTTTAGATACGGTATTTTTTATCTTAAACTCATACACTAACGAACGTGTAGATATGCGTTTTGACTTTTTAAGAGGTTTATTAGAAGTAGAAAATCATAAAGTAATTGCCTTAGATTTTGACGAACATAATTTATTAAATACGTATGAATTAATACACCGTTTAGATTGGCTATCTCTTCTGGTAGCAGACGAGCGCAGGGTTGATTCTTTAAACGTACCAAATATTATGTCGTTAAAAGAGTATTTATCTTAGTAATAACCCAAGCTAATAAGTTGAATATTTATTGGCATAAAAAAAATAAATGAGTATACTTAGCAAACTGTTTAATATAAAACCCAAACATGCCGATTCATCTTTTGTAAATCCTATTACAACTGAATTACATAGCCACTTAATTCCTAGTATTGATGATGGCGTACAAAGTTTAGAGGAAAGTATTGCGGTTATTAAACATTTTGCTAGTAATGGTTACAAAAAAGTAATTACCACTCCACATATTATGGGCGATTTTTATAAAAATGGCCCTGAAAATATTTTACCAGGACTGGAATTAATAAGAGCAGAACTTAAAAATCAAGGAATAAAAATTGAGGTAGAAGCAGCTGCAGAATACATGATTGATGATGTATTTGAAAAGAAAATTGCCGCTGGTAATCTGCTAACATTTGGCCAAAACCATGTATTGGTTGAATTGCCTTTTACAGAAGAACCAGCAAACTTTAAAAGTGCACTTTTTGAATTACGAATTGCCGGCTACAAGCCAGTATTGGCGCATCCAGAGCGTTATGCCTTTATGGGTATGCGCAGAGTCAAGTATACCGAACTGTTTGAACAAGGTGTATTGTTTCAAATAAATTTATTTTCGTTGATTGGTTATTACTCACCACAAGTTAAAAAAACTGCTGAGTATTTAATTGAAAATAAAATGGCACATTTGATAGGTAGTGATTGCCATGGCCATCGCCATTTACCCATTTTTGATGATGCCTTAACAAGCTATAATTATCAAACTATTTGCAAATTACCTTTAATAAATAATTCGCTTTAAAAAAGTGAATTTAAATAAGCAATTCTAACTATCAAATAAAATTAGTTAGGACTAGCGTGGAGTTGGGCATTTAAAATCAGCCAATAATTCACAAGTTACTGTAAACTACAATTACTCTACCTCATCAATAAGTTGAGCCAATTTTCTGTCTTTATTGGTTACAATATATCCAGCATCGTGGGTTCTTAATACAATATGAACCTTGTTATAAAGATTGCTCCATTCAGGATGATGATTAAACGCTTCAATAACCACAGCAGCCTTTTGCATCCACTCCATAGCTTCCATAAAAGTGTTAAACTTAAATGTTTTTGTCAGTTTATTATCTTTTTCTACCCAGTTATTCGACATAATAATGATGTTTTGCAGCAAGGTAAATTATTTAATTGATAGTGTTATCCTATGTTATCGAAAAACACAAAACTCATCTAAATCAATAATAAACTTCATCAATAAAAGTGAACACTTCAAGCCAAACCTTTTTGTTCTATCCACAATTAATTATAAAATATAGTTTAAATGTTAAACCATTATGTTTAAAATTGACACTCTAAACAAGCTAAATTTATGGCATTAAGCAGATTTTGGTCCTACATTATAGTACTTAGCTCTTTATATATTTTTTATATGATGGCCACTGGCCAACTATACACCTTAGGAGGCTTAGTTAATGGCAAACAAAATGATCCAACAATAGTTGCCGAAGTAGAAATAAAAACAATTCAACAACAAGATACCACTTTGTATGCAGCATTAATAGCAAACAAAGCAGCAGTAAGCCATACAGGCGATACATTATACAACTTACAAGCAAACGGTATTTTACAAATTACAACTGGCAAACAAGCAGCTGATGGTATTTTCCCTACTTGTAAAAACACCATTATGGATATTTGGTTACCATTAATTGGCTACCTTACATTTTTTTGTGGTTTACTTAATTTGTTAAACGATAGTAATGCAATAAGTAAATTGGCAAGTGTACTTTCTCCGTTTTTTGTTCGAGTTTTTCCAGAGTTACCCAAAGGTCATCCTGCTTATGGGTTTATGACCATGAATTTTGCAGCAAATTTTCTTGGACTTGATAATGCCGCAACACCATTTGGATTAAAAGCCATGGAAAGTATGCAAGAAGTAAACTCCTCAAAAGATAAGGCTAGCAATAGCCAAATTATGTTTTTGTGTTTGCATGCTGCGGGTTTAACTTTAATACCAACATCTATCATTGGTTATCGTGCCGCACAAAATGCCGCAAACCCTGCCGATATTATGCTGCCAACAATCATTACTTCATTTATTGGAACCATTGCTGCATTAATTTTTGTAAGCATAAGGCAACGTATTAATTTAATAAATCCAATTATTATTGGTTTTGTTACTGCAATAAGCGCAGTAATTGGCCTATTACTTTTTTATGTAAATAAACTTAGTGGTATCGATAAATTTCATTTTACGGGCAATCTTAGTAATGGTGTTTTAATATTTATTATTTTAGTAATTGTAGCTTATAGCATTTTCAAAGAAAAAATATTTAAAGCCAATCAAACCAATATTTTCGACTCGTTTGTTTTTGGTGCAAAAGATGGTTTTACAACAGGTGTAAGGGTTTTACCTTATATGATTGCAATGCTAGTGGCGTTGAGCATTTTCCGCAACTCTGGCTTAATGGATATTGTAATGAGTGGCGTAACTACCCTATTATCTATTTTCGGTGTCGATCCTCAAATAATACAAGCAATTCCTGTTGCAATTATGCGTCCGTTTAGCGCTGGGGGCTCACGCGGATTTATGATAGATGCCATGAAAACTTATGGTGCCGATAGCCTTGCGGGTCAATTATCATGCTTATTTCAGGGCGCTGCCGAAACCACTTTTTATGTTGTAGCCTTATACTTTGGCTCGGTTAATATTAAAGATAGCAGGTATGCATTAAGCGTGATGCTACTGGTAGATTTGGTTTGTGTAATTACCGCAATATTTGTAACTAAAATATATTTTTAAAGTTGGGCGTGTTTACCAGCTATTCACTCCAAGTCCTCACTCGTTCCATGTTGTGGGTTTACAATCTCGAACTCCCTTCGGAGATTTCCTTTGCTATTCGGCACGCAAATAATTAAGTTCCAAAGGTATTATAGCATTAAACAATAGTATTTATAGATAAGCGAAACCTTAACCTCTAATAATCCATCCAAATTACTATTCTTAAATTATCGTATGGTATTAACCCAAATTATGCAAGAAAATGCATAATCGATAAATTTACAGTAAATTACGTTGGCTTAAAACAGCATAAAAAAAATGCGTTAGTTATTAAACTAACGCATTTTTTATTTTAGTAATTTTAGTCGTTGCAATTAACAGTCCTGCAAATATTAAAACAGGTATTGCTGTGTCTATCGGAATATCTGGTTCGTCTGGTGGTGGTGGAACATCATCTTGTTTTCTATCTTTAGGGTCTATTTCTTTTCCATCAATAGGATTAAAATTTTTATCAACTACACCGTCTCCGTTGCCGCCTAACTTATCAATTCCTCTAATTTCGCCAACCTCTCTCGTATCAAACTGTTCAATATTTCTAGGTTTAGAAGGTGTGCTTTCTGAGTTATCGCTACCAAACCACGAACTTGATTTTGATGAAGAAGTACCAACTCCACCTATATTAAAACCTCCGCTATAACCACTTTGGTTATCATAACTTCCAGTACTTTTTCTTCTATAACCACCATTGTAAAGCTCTTCTTCGTTGTAACTTTTTTTGTACGCCTTTTCCTGTCGCTTACGGTACTCATCTTCTGAGTAACGTTCGTAGTAGTTATTATTGTATTCGTAATCGCCATCATAGTCATCTTCATCATAACTATAACTGCGGCTATTTTGGGAAGATGAGCTTAATGAAAAAGCCATCATAAATAATACTAAAAATAGGGGTTGAACACCGTATTTCAAATTCATTTTAAATTATATATTTAATGATTATGGTTATACAAATTGCAAAATAATAATAATAGGATCTTATCTAGCAACATTTATATACACAAATTGTTAATGTTTATGGGTTAAAGCTTAATAAATTTAATGTTTTGCACCTTCGTTTCACTTCTAATCTCTATAAAATAAACTCCTGGTTTTAGTTCATTTAATTTAATATTATCGGTTTCTTTTGTTTCAATCATCATTATACCATTTATATCAAATACCTTAACCTCTTCAATCAATATACCTTCTACCTTATTTATGGTTACTAAATCATTTGCTGGGTTTGGATAGATGCTAAATGATTCTGACCCAACAATGTTACTATTTAATACTACTATTTGGGAAAAGCTATTAATGCCCTTTTGTTCATTAATTTTTAAACGATAATAGTTAATAGGGCTAACCATTCCATTCTCGTCTGTATATGCGTAGTTACTAACTGTTGAGGTGTTATTTGCTTTTACCAATCCTATGGTTTCAAAATCGATTCCGTTAGCTGATTTTTGAATTTCATAGTTGATCAGATTTTTTTCGCTGCTTGTAGTCCAATCTAATATATTTTTCTCACCAACTTTACTTCCTTTAAACGAAGTTAGTTTTACGGGCAGTGCACTGAATTGGTCTGTTATAATTAATTGAAACCTATTGCCAATTGTAGCTGGGATGCTGCTATTTATAGTAAATGCATATGAAGCAGCAGATTTAACATCAATTCTATTATTGTTATACAAATCAACTAAAACAACATTGTGAGTACTTGGTAACATAGCCTTATCTTCAAAAGTAAACCAATGTGTACCGTTTTTAACCGATGATGTACGGAGTAAGAATGTATCGGAGTTGTTGGTTTGAGTAGTTGGTACAGTATTAATTTGAACCATTTTATTGTTTGATGTAACAAAACCCATGTTAATTCTGCTATTGGTCATTTTTAATGCATCTTCCTTAAAAACATAGTTTGCGGATGCATTTGCTTCTATTTTTAATGCTGCAATATCATACCTGTTGCTATCTTCATACATTTTAATTACAAAGGGCTTTATTTGAGTTTTAAAATATGGAGTATAACCAATATCTACCTTATTATTTTCTTGAAAAGTTAATGATTGACTAACTGCATTTACTTTAACAAAAAAACCTTGATTACTCGCAATTTTATCTGTTAATCCATATGTTACATAACCATTTGTTAGCGGATTTAAAATAGCTATATTATCATCTACAGAAGCGTCCTTTGATACATTTCCCCAAAGGATTTGACTTGGGTATGGATTTGAGATAAAATTCCATCCGTCATCTGTTGTTGTATCACTATCGTCATGATAGCTTAGGTTTAAACCAACATCACCTTTATTTATAGGGCCATTAATATCAACAACAGCAGAGTTTGGCACAGTTAAAGGTGCTGTTATTGTCGCAGGTTGTGTTCTATCTCCTCTGTAAAACACCAACATTCCTTGTCCTGCAGTTATAGCAGCACTTGTGCTTGAAACTGATTTCCAACCACGGCCACCTGAGGCATTAAAATCTTCTTCGTAATACATTACCGATGAGTTGGTACCACTTGCATCAAAACCATTTGTTGCTCCACCTGGACCTGTTACATAAATATCATCTGAAAGCTCTGCAACAGTAAAATTAGAAGTAGGTGGACCCATTGTTCTCCATCCACGGTAATCTATATTACCTCCTGAAATAAACCGTTGTGCATTTACATTACCACTAACATCAGAAACGCCAGAAGTAATTACCCCAATACGCGCTGTTCCTGCGGCCGATGATAATAATGTTAAATTACCACCCGTAGCAATGGTTCCGGCAGTTGGGTTTACACTACCAGTAACATCTATATTAAGTGCATTACCTAAAGTAAGAGTAGCACCCGATCTGTTCATTGTTAAAGAATTTAAAACATTGGTTGTACCTGGTGTAGTTTGGTCAAAGTTAATTGTATCTAATATTCCAGTACCATCAATAACTATGTTTGAATTTGTACCACCCTTAATAGTTGGTGTGCCACTAATATCGCCACTAAAAGTTACGGTATGAGCACCAATGTCAATTTTACTTCCGCTGTTAAAATTCGCATCACCAGTAATGGTAATATCTCCACCCAATTGCATAGTTCCATCAACAAAAATATTAGGATAAGTTCCAGTACCCAAATTTGCATGAGCTGTTAAACTAAAATCATCTATACCTAAACCATCATCATCAGAACTTGCATCAAAGTCGCGCCATCTAATTACTAATGTTTGATTATTTGCCACATTAACTGCAATATTCGCTGATAAAGTAGTTCTGTTTAGTCCGTTATTTCCATCAAGGGCACCAACTGTGCCAGCTTGGGTGGGTGCTATAAAATTTAAACTTGTTACTTCAACCCAGGTTGCAGTTCCATCATTAATGTCGGATGCGCCAATTGCATATTCAAATATTAATTTATCTGTTCTTCCTAAAGCACCTAACCTCCATTGCTCGCCTGTATACTGAATTGTAACACTAGAAATAGCGTTTGATGTATTGTTAGTAAAATTAACACCAAATAATATAGGGCTAACAGAGAAGTTAATTATCGAGCCAAGCGCTCTATCTGATGCACTTGTAGTACCAAAGCTATACATTGTAGCAGTTGCGCTTGAACCGTCACTTACATCATAATTGCCACTTAGAATTATCGGCTCTTCTAGTTCCCAACCCGAAGGGAGTGTTGAACTAGAAGTGGTGTTTGATAAGCTATTCAAATTTTCGGTGTGGGAAACACCTGCAGTTGTAATGGATATTTGAGCTTTTACACTAGTTGTTAAAATCACCAGGGTGGTAAATAACAACATATTTCTCGCGGTTGTAAAATGTTTCATCATATGATATAATTAAAGTAGCGAAACTAATAATTTAAGGCTTCTGTAT
>JAGPCI010000126.1 GCA_018058165.1 Bacteroidia bacterium | reverse complement strand
TAGCAACCTAAAATTTTTATGAAAAACAGGCTGAGGGCTAATCTCAAAAGTTATTTTGGTTGATGCTTTATACTTAGTACGTGTGCCAAACTCAATGATATGATAATTTTTAAACTGGTTGATTACCCGTTGTGGCGTATCAAATAAATTCTCAATCGGCTCAATGGGTTCATCACCCTCTTCGGGCTTATGTTTATCTATTATGTTTAATGCTTTTTCCCAACCTAATTCAATTTGTTGAAG
The DNA here is from genome assembly GCA_018058165.1 of Bacteroidia bacterium. Lineage (GTDB taxonomy): Bacteria > Bacteroidota > Bacteroidia > UKL13-3 > UKL13-3 > UBA6183. Next base: position 7,062 of record JAGPCI010000126.1, on the reverse strand, counting down.
TGAAAAATTTGCATCTAAAAGCCAAACAATAGTATCATCTTGCAAATAACTAAAAATAGAATTGCGTAAGCTAGAATTGGTTTCTTTTTGAACGTTTGGTATAATAAAAAAACGGTCGACTTTTTTTACAGAAAGCTGCGTGTTGGGGTCAAACGTTCTGATACTTTCAATCTCTTCGCCATTTAATTCAATACGATAAGGCTGATCGTTACTAAATGAAAACACATCAACAATTCCACCTCTAATACTAAATTGGCCCGCTTCGTAAACAAAGTCGGCACGTTCAAAATGATGTTCGGTTAAAAACTCCATAAAAAACTCCAAATCGAAAGGTTGGCCAACCTTTAACTCAAAAGTATTTTGGGTAAGTTCTTTTTCGCCAATAACCAATTCGCAAAGCGCTTCGGCAGTGGTAACAATTAATTCGCCTGTTGTGCTGTGTTGGTTTAATCTGTTTAGAACTTCAGCTCGCTCTAAAACTTGTGTGCTGTCTTGTTGGGTAACTAAAAATGGTTTACGATACGAAGGCGGAAAATATAATACCGTTTTACCTTCTAATAAATTTTCTAAATCGGCATAAAAGTACCTTGCGTCTTCTTGGTTATTAAACACAAAAAGTTGCGACCGATTTGTTTGGCTGTAAAATGTTGCCGCCAAAACTGCATCAACCGAACCAAGTAAACCTTTTAAATGCACCACATCAACCTTACTTTTATTTAAAGCTGTTGCCAGTGTTTGGTATTTCTCACTTTGACTGTATAAGTCAATTAATTGCTGTAAATTCAACTGCTGCTCTTCTAATAATTATTATCTAAAAAACCATTTATAAATATACTACTAATTTAAAGTTAGATGCAATTTAACAAATAACACACCACAAGGTTTATTGTTTGTGCTCTTGACACAACTCAATCAACACACCATTGGTTGATTTAGGGTGCAAAAATGCTATAAGCTTATTATCTGCACCATTTTTAGGTTGCTCGTTAATAAACACAAAGCCTTCTGATTTTAGTCGTTCCATTTCGGCATAAATATCATCCACATCATAAGCAATGTGGTGTATGCCTTCACCTTTCTTTTCTATAAACTTGGCTATGGCACTATCTGGTGAAGTTGCTTCAAGCAACTCCATTTTATTGGGACCAACCTGGTAGAAAATTGTTTTAACATGTTCGCTTTCTACAAACTCTGTTTTATAGGGTTGCGTATTGTATAATTTATTAAATAACGGAACCGAAACTTCGGCACTTTTAATCGCTATTCCTATATGTTCGATTTTTCTCATTAGTTGACTTGTTATTGGTTGATTGGTTGTTTAAACGAAGTTTATGCTCGCGTAACTTTTTCCCATTGTACACTTTGGTTTCCTTTTAAAAACCGAATAAATCCGGCTGCCATACAATAGTTAGTAACCACAAAATAGTATGGAATAAAAAACAGTTTTATACGCAGTTGTTTATGCTCAAATACTTTACCCAGCATGGCTAATAAATAAAACAACTGTTGGCCAATCCATAACAAACTAAACCAACCACCAATGTAAGTATGTAAAATATATGCAGTGGGCAACATTATAATTAATGCCAACGGGGCCAAACTCCAACGCATAACTTTGTGCGAAAAATAAATAAACGTAAGCATCGCATCATTAAAAGGATTAAGCGCTTTTGGCAATCTAAACAAGGCTTGCCAAGCACCGGCAGCGATACGAATTTTGCGTTTAATTTCTTCATTTACGCTTGCACTTGCAGTTTCTTGTGCATAAGCATTGGGTTCGTAAACAACTTTAAAGCCATTAATAGCAATACGCATACTGGCAACAAAATCATCTAAAATTGTATCCTCTTCTAATTCGGTAAAACAACTTTTTCTGAAAGCAATTAACTCACCAGCACCACCAGCAGTAGTATGCAAATCGCTGTCTTGTTTTTTTAACCATGATTCGTATTTCCAATAAACGCCTTCACCAGCAGATGACGCTGCATTTTTATTAGACGTTTTAACACGTTTTTCACCAGCCACCGCCCCTACTTTTTCATCGGCAAAATGCTTAACCATATTTAAAATTGCATTTTCATTTAATGCTGTATTTGCATCACAAAACACCACAATTGGTGAATTAACTAATTGCATAGCACGGTTTTCGGCTGCCGCTTTTCCTTTTCTTTCTGGTTGATGAAATACTGTAATTCCTTTAATTTGTTGAAGCAATACCTCACTCCCATCATCGCTTCCATCGGTAATAAAAATAATTTCGAGTTTATTTTTTGGATAGTTTAAAGCTAAACAATTTTTTACTTTATCTTGTAACAAATACTTCTCGTTATAGCAAGGTATAACCAAAGCCACATTGGGCTGAAAATGAGTATCCATATTATGAACATCAACCTTACTAATACGTTTTAATTTGGCCAAAATGCCTACAATAATGGCATAACCAAAGTAGGTGTAAAACACAATAAAAAAACTTACAAAAAACAAAACAGCAACTATATACATGTAGTGCAAATGTGAGGTATTCTTAATTAATAATAAAATTTGTTGCAAACTCCTTTATTATTTTATTTTCGTACATTGGTTTATACAACCATTTAAACTATGACAAAACTATCAGTAAACATTAATAAAATAGCCACCATACGTAATTCGAGAGGAGGCAATAACCCCAACTTAATAAAGGTAGCTTTAGATGCTGAAAAGTTTGGTGCAGATGGTATTACTGTTCACCCTAGGCCTGATGAAAGACATATAAAATATGCAGATGTATATGATTTAACAAAAATATTAAAAACTGAACTTAATATTGAAGGTAATCCTAAAGAGCAAAAATTTATTGATTTGGTATTGGCAACAAAGCCTGCTCAAGTTACATTAGTGCCAGATAGCGAAGGACAACTTACAAGCGACCACGGCTGGGATACTATAACACATAAAAAATATTTACAAGATGTAATTGCTTTGTTTAAATTAAACGGTATTAGAACAAGTATTTTTGTTGATGCAAATATTACAATGGTTGAAGGAGCCAAAGAAATAGGAACAGATAGGATTGAACTTTACACCGAAAGTTACGCGCATCAATACTCAACCCAAAAAGAAAAAGCGATTGAACCGTTTATAGAAGCAGCCAAAAAAGCGCATGAATTAAAGTTAGGACTGAACGCAGGGCATGATTTATCGTTAGAAAACTTAACCTATTTTGCGCAAAACATGCCCGGATTATTAGAGGTAAGTATTGGCCATGCATTAATCGCTGATGCATTATATTATGGGTTAGAAAATACGATTCAACTTTATAAAAGGTGTTTGGTCAAAAAAAATTAAATAATTAATTAAATACCCATACTATGAAGAAACAAAAACAACACTTTTACTCGCGTGCCATTATTACATTTACAATGCTGGCCGTGCTTTTGGTTAGTAGTTGTGGCAATGGCTGCGATGGTTATTTTAGTAAAAACCCAACGGAGTATTACTACTTAAAGTTTGAAGATACGGCACAAAAGTTTCTTGATGTAACTTACCAATTTGGCAGCATGCGTGCCGATGTAAAAAATGATTCGATGGGTAAAAACAGCATCATTTGGGCGCTTGGTTTAGATAAACCGAATAGCAAGATTTTCATTCATCATAACATGGGGTACGACACCATTGATTATACCGCTATGATAAAGAAAAATTTTAATCCGAATGACCCATGTGCTGATAAAGGCATTGCCTACTCGTTGGATAAGCCTATTATTAACAAGCACACGTTTACAAACGTTTACTTTGTAGTTAAAGAAATAAAAGATCCATTCTGGTACTCCGATTCATATTACGAATACTACCTAACCTTGAAATAACATGAAAACAAAATTATTATTTGTAATGATATGGCTGATGTATGGTGGATCTATCATGGCTCAGCAACAAGAGGAGGCTAAAAGTAGTTTTTCCTTTGGTATAAATGCAGCCATATATAAACAAAATCCATTGGGGGCAGAAGCCAAATGGATGAGAGAAAAAGCACCTTCGTTTATGTTGAGGTTAAACTATTTCAATATCGATAATGCATTCAACGAACTAGAATCAAACCAACCACAAATTTTAACGCATAATTTTACCATGCAAGGAGTAACTTTTAAACCTGGTATTATTTTATTGCAATACCGCAATAAAAATAGCTATTTGTATTTGGGTGCAATGGGAGTTGCAACGGCAAGTGTTCATCGTTTAAACTTTAAATATAATGATGCATTTGGCCCCTCAACAAAAACATTTAACCAAAACCATTTAAACTACGGTGCCGAGTTGGAGTTTGGAAGCGATATATTTCTTTCGTCAAAATTATATTTAGGTTTACAAATTAAAACAGGCATCAAACAAACTGATGCAAATTTGTTTAATAGTGTTGTAAGCGGACACAACAGCTATTATGGTTACACACCAAGCCAAGGTTATGGTAATGACTGGTTATACTTTAATTTGGGGCTTAGTTTAGGTATTCATTTGTAAAAAAAGAACATGACAGACACTTTAGCATTACTAAATAAATTTTATCCTCAATTTGATGAGGCTTTAAAAAATACCATTGCACAAAATGCATCAATAAAACACTTTAAAAGTGGGGAAGAAATGATGCGCAGTGGCCAATATTTAAAATCGACAATGCTAATTACAAAAGGCATGGTTAAGCTTTTTACCAATGGCGAAGATGGTGGTGAATTTTTTATGTATTATTTAGAGCCCGGGCAAGCTTGTGCATTATCATTTGTGTGTGCTGCTCGAAATAAAAAAAGCGATTTAGAAGCTATAGCAATTGAAGATGTAGAGGCTATTATGATTCCAATTGCCTTAATGGACGACTTAATGGTTAACCACAAAAACTGGTATTATTTTGTAATAGAATCATACCGAACAAGGTATCAGGAATTACTTGAAGCCTTGAGAAGTGTTGCATTTACAGGAATGGACGAGCGTTTAGAATACTATCTTATTAAACAACAAAAGGCTTTTCAATCAAACACACTTAATTTAACACACGAGCAAATTGCAAACGATTTAAACTCCTCACGAGTAGTAATTTCAAGATTACTAAAACAAATGGAAAATAAAGGAAAAGTAAAACTACTTAGAAATGTAATTGAAGTAATTTTTTAAGAAAAAAGGCCTTCAAATGACGAGATCACTTGGAGGCCTTTTTATTATTTGTTGACGTGTTTTTACTTGGTTAATAAATCTACAAACTCTTGCGTATCATAATTAGTACTTCCTTGAATGGTTTTTATTAACTCTCCTTTTTCGTTAAATACAAAAGTAGCAGGTATACCATCAACATTAAATAAAGCAGGCAAATTAGCACCCGGATAGTACATTGGCATTGTTAATTTTGTAGAAGCCTTATAATTAATTGCCTTATTAAAATCATCATCTAAACTTAACATTACAAACTCCACTTTTTTGCCTTTAGTTTTATTGTAAAGTGCCTCTATTGATGGCATTTCTCTGCGGCAAGGACCACACCAAGTTGCCCATAAATTTACAAATACCTTTTTACCTTTAAAGCTATTTAAATTTAAAGCAACACCTTTTTCATTTTTAAGCACAAAATCGGGCAATGCTGCTGTTTTGGCTATTGCTGTTTCTGCTTTTTGATTATGGGATGGTTTAGCACTGTTGTTATACATTGTGTATCCTACTATACTTAGTACCAATGCTCCAGCGCTTAAAAATTTTACAGTTGTCATGTTTTTTTTCTTAATTTTAATAACCATGTTACAAACTTAATACCAAATAAAAATAGTTGTGGTAACAATAGTTGCACAACAATTATAGTTAAAACAAATTGTTTAGCAAAAGACTACAATTTAAATCGCATCAAACTGCACTTTTAATAGGTAAAACATTAATAGAATCGACAAAATAATACTTTTTAAAGATTTGATATTATGTCAATAACAACCATCAACTTAATTATTTATTAAAATTAGGCGATAAACAGCATGTTGAACATTAAAAAAGAAGCTATAACAATAAAAATATACTATTTACATAATTAGTATGTATACAATAATTTTTAAATTAAGTTTGTTAAATGAAACCAACAATAAATAATGTTTTTTGTTTTCTAGTTTTAGCAATTTTAACGCTGTCGTGCGGAGAAAGTAAAAACCCACAATTACGAGGTGTTACTAAAGAAGAACGAGCCATTATAGCCAGAGATAGTGCAAATTACACCTATATTAAATGGATGGAAACAACCATAAACTTTGGCACTATTTTATCGGGCGACAAAATCAGACTGATATATCGATTTAAGAACGTTGGAGAAAAGCCACTTTTTATAATATCAGTTTCAGAATCTTGCAATTGCGCAGTGGCCGATTACAACTCAGACCCTGTACAACCAGGTAAACAAGGCACTATTTCGGTGGTATTTGATAGCAAAACACAGGAAGAGGCTGTAAGAAAATCATTAACAGTTGAAACCAACACTTATAACAATAGGTACCAATATTTAATTTTTGCTGGCCGCGTAAGAGATTGTTGCGGGGCCAATGCAGATAGAAATGATGATGTAGATAATCCTTATACAAATGAGTAATAAGTCCTTTTATACATCAATAATACTTAAAAAAACGTACGTGAGTGGTTGTTTTTCTATCTAATTAGTATAAAAGGTGGATTGTAAGGTATAAATTAATTAAAAACATCAACCAAATTATAATATCGAATAATTATACTGAATTACAACAGCAATTAATTTAAAGTTAATACAAGTATGGTTAAGTGATTATATAGAGTAAATTTGCCAACATAAGGGGAAAAACAAATGATTAGCACACCAGAAAAACTGAAACAAATACTACTTATTGATGACGATGAACTTATTTTAAAAGTCATTAACAGAATTCTTACCAAAGAAGGCTATGATGTAAAAACAGCAACTAATGGCAAAGATGCGCTTGAAATGCTGGAGTCACAAAAGTTCGATTTACTTATTACAGATATCATGATGCCATACTCTAATGGATATGAAGTAATCAGCAAATTTAAACAACACCCTAATGCAGTTGG
>JAGPCI010000125.1 GCA_018058165.1 Bacteroidia bacterium | reverse complement strand
AACTGAACTCGGCACTGACCATGTACAAGGCACCGACTATGCCTATACCTTACAAGGTTGGATGAAAGGCGTAAACGGATTTGCCAATACCACACAAAACGATATTGGACAAGATGCTAACCCAAGTAGTAGCGGAAGTATTGGCTACCAGGGACAACATAAAAACACCGCACAAGATGTATATAGCTATTGGCTGGGTTATTACCAAGGCGACTACCAACCGATAGCAAATAGCAACGCAAACGTAGCAAATACCATAGCACCATTAACCACTGGAATTTACCAAACAGCACCAGCGCCCTTATACAATGGCAATATACAAAGCATTTCCATCTAACGATTGAGGCATAAATCCTTTAACAATTTCGGTAGCATCTGGCTTAACAATAATCATTTGTACAATAAAAGAAATACCAATAATTGCTATTAAAACAAATATAAAAGCTTCTAATTTTCTAACTCCTTTATTAAGTAAAAACATTAATAAAAAAGTGTCGAAAACGGTAATCATTACACCATATAACAATGGCAAATCAAACAACAAACTTAAACCAATAGCCATACCAATAATTTCGGCCAAATCGCAGGCTGCAATAGCAATTTCTGCAAATACATACAACGAAATATTGGCCCATTTAGCGTATTGTTGGCGTGATGCTTGGGCCAAATCCCAGCCTTTTACAATGCCTAACCTAGCCGCTAAAGTTTGCAACAAAAGCGCCATTAAATTACTCATTAATAATACCCAAATAAGCTGGTACCCAAACTGGCTTCCACCAGCAATATCAGTAGCCCAATTTCCTGGATCCATATAACCAACACTTACCAAATATGCCGGACCAATAAAAGCTAATAAGGTGCGCCAAAACCCTTTTTTGGGCGATACCTCTACACTCTCATGCACTTCACTTAACGATTTTCCCTTATCCATTGGTTATTTAACTTTTACCCAAACATTTTTTGTTACATCCTTGCTAAAATGTAACGTATTATTATCACTTAAATTAACCGTAATAGAGCCATCATAATCACTTTTATCTACAATTATTAAGGCAGTGCCTAACACCAAACCAATTTTATTTAAGTGCTGTAAAAAAGCTGCACTATGGTCGGCCACTCCTGTCATCACAATATTTTGGTTTAGCTTGGCTTCACTCAATAAAATAAAATTAGATTTTTTTACTACACCATTTTTTGTAGGAATTGGATCTCCATGTGGGTCGTGTGTAGGAAACTCCAAAAACTCATCCAACTTATCAGTTAATGCTTCAGAGTTTATATGCTCTAATTGTTCGGCAATTTCATGAACTTCATCCCAACCAAAGTGTAATTTATCATATAAAAAACATTCCCACAACCTATGTTTTCTTACTGTATCAAGTGCTACTTTTCTACCTTTATCAGTTAAATCAACACCTTTATATTTAGCATAATTTACCAGGTTTTTATCGGCAAGTTTTTTTAACATATCAGTAACCGAAGCAGCTTTAGTTTGCAAAACTTCTGCTATCGCATTTGTACTAACCGCATCAATATCTTGGGTTGATAATTTGTAGATGGTTTTAAGGTAATTTTCTTCGGTGTATGAATACATCTTGCAAAGATATAATTTTTAGGCTTGTCTAAAATTAATTTTACAATAAATTAAATATCCTGCATTTTATTTAACCAATAACAAGGTTATATTTGTTGAAATTATGGTAGAAAAATTTTTAGCATACCTGCAGTTTTGGAAAAAACACGACAACTCGTCATCATTTAACTTAAAAATGATGCACAGAATTAACCGCATAAGTTTATTCATGTTTTTATTTGCATTGATTTTCATGCTTGTTAGGTATTTTCTACTTTAATTGGAACAGCAATTGATTACCTCCTATTTCAAAACAATTTAATTTAAACAATATGTTATTTATTTTCATTTTCTTTTTAGGATTAAGCTTATTGGTAAGCTGGCGTTTTAAAAGTAAAGTTAACCAATACTCGCAAGTTAGTTTGGTACAAGATTTATCGGGAGCTGAAATAGCTGAAAAAATGCTAAAAGATAATGGCATTTTTGATGTAAAAGTAATTACTACCGAAGGTCAATTAAGCGACCATTACAACCCATTAGATAAAACTGTAAATCTAAGCAGAGATGTATATTATGGAAGAAGCGTTACTGCCGCTGCCGTATCTGCCCACGAGTGTGGCCATGCAGTGCAACACGCTATGGCTTATCCATATTTAAAGTTTAGAAGCGCAATGGTTCCAATGCAAAATGCCAGTGCCAAAGTAATGAATATTATAATTTTGGTGATGATGTTTGGTGGTTTTTTATTGGCAAAATCGTTTCCGTTTGATATTGTAATTATTACCTTAATTGCTTGCCAAAGTGTAATTACGTTATTTGCATTGGTTACTTTACCTGTAGAGTTTGATGCAAGCAATAGAGCTTTAGCATGGTTAACAACCAAAGGAGTTGTGCAAACAAACGAACACGCCATGGCTAAAGATGCACTTAAATGGGCTGCAATGACTTATGTAGTAGCTGCATTATCTGCCGTAGTAACTTTATTGTATTACGTAATGATGCTTACTGGCAGAAGAGATTAACAACCTGTAAAAAATTTTTTAAAGCCGTTTAAGCTAAAAACTTAAACGGCTTTTTTTGTGAAAAATTTATACCACACTACTCTTACTGTTTTTACGTTTAAATTTGGTATGTTTGAATTCAGAATGCGAAAAGTAATTACCATTTTATTAATACTTAGTACCCAATTAGCTAATGCCCAAATTGGAGGAACTAAAATATATAATTTTTTAAACCTACACAGCAACGCGCGCATTAATGCGCTTGGTGGTTATGCCATTGCTACACCCGAAGCTGATGTTAATTTAGCATTACAAAACCCTGCACTACTAAACAAATCGATGCACAACCAAGCCACATTTAATTACATGCGTTTTGTTGATGATATTGGAGCCGGTTACGCAGGTTATGCATATAATTTTGATTCCATTAACACCATTTCAGGAGGTATTCAATACATTACTTATGGCACTTTTAATGGCACTAACGAGCAATCGCAAGAAACCGGTTCTTTTACCGCAGCAGAATATAATTACCATTTAACGTATGCTCGTAAAATATCTTCAAAAGTGTCAGTAGGTGGTACATTAAAATTCATCAACTCAAACCTCGAAAGATACAACTCAATGGGTTTAGGAGTTGATATTGGAGTGAGTTACTATAACCCAAAAAATCTTGTTTCTTTATCGGGTGTAATAAGTAATGCTGGTATGCAAATTACCACATACCGAGCAGGTAATAGAGAACAATTACCACTTAATTTAATGATGGGCTTTAGTAAAAAATTCTTACATAATCCATTACGAATTTCAATTGTTGCACACAACCTTCAAAGTCCTGGCAAATTGCTTTACCAAAACCAAAATAGGCCCGGACAAAACCGCGATTTAGAAACAGGAACGGTTGTATTAGATAACATAACTGTTTTAGATAAAGTTGCCGCACATTTAAACGTAAGTACCGAAATTTTACTGGGTAAGTTTATGTATTTTGGATTTGGTTATAACCACTTGCGTAGGTACGAAATGAAACTAAACACAAGCAGTAAACTAGCAGGTTTTGGTTGGGGATTAGGAATTAAATTAAAGAAACTTCAAGTGGCCTACGGCAGTTCTGCCTACCACGCTGCATACGCTACAAACACCATAAGTTTTGTGATTTTTATAAATGAATTTACAAAAAACAAAACCAAAGATTAATTTTACACCATGAAAATTACAGTTGCCATAGATGGATATTCATCGTGCGGAAAAAGCACATTAGCAAAACAATTAGCTGCTGCACTTAAATATAATTATGTAGATACGGGCGCAATGTACCGTGCTGTAACTTTATTTTTCATACGTAATCAAGTTGATTTGTTTCATCCAGAACAAGTTGTAAATGCATTAACTAATATTACAATTGATTTTAATATAAACCCTGACACGCTGCAACAAGAAACTTATTTAAACTCCGAAAATATAGAGAATGAAATACGCGTAAACCCAAGGGTAGCAAGTGTAGTGAGCGATGTGAGTGCAATAAGCGAAGTGCGCAGGTTTTTAGTTAAACAGCAACAAGCTATGGGCAATAACAAAGGTATTGTAATGGATGGACGTGATATTGGAACAGTTGTTTTTCCTAATGCTGAACTAAAGTTATTTGTAACTGCCGAACCAATGATTCGTGCTAAACGTAGGTTTGATGAGTTGCAACAAAAAGGACAAGCTACTACTATTGAAGAAGTATTAGCAAACCTAGAAAAACGCGATTATATTGACTCAAACAGAGCAGACAGCCCTTTAATGCAAGCCGAAGATGCTGTGGTATTAGACAACTCTAAATTAACTAGAACCGAACAATTTGATTGGGTAATGAAGTTGATAAACCAACGTATTGGCTCATCAACCCATTAAAACTTATTGTACTTTTAAAGTGCAGCAGCTAACGCTAACAACTTTTCTTTTACTTGATTATTTACTGGAGCTAAAGGTAACCTCACTATATTTTTACCAATACCAAGGTTTTCTAAAAGAACTTTTACACCACCCGGATTTCCATCGGCAAAAATGGTTTTCATTACATCATAAAGTTTAAAATGCAATTTAGCTGCTTCGGTAAAATTACCTGCTAAGGCAAGTCTAACCATATCACTATAATCTTTTGGATAAGCTTGTGCTATAACAGAAATAACACCCGACATACCAACAGCCATAAAAGGTAAAGTAAGGTTATCATCACCACTAATTACCGAAAAATGTGCAGGTTTGTCTTTTAAAATATCCATAAACACTTCTGGGTTACCAGATGCTTCTTTAACGGCTATAAACTTAGTGCTGGCATTTGCTAAACGTAATGTGGTAGCGGCAGAAATACCCATACCTGTGCGGCCCGGAACATTATAAATAATAATTGGCAATGGTGTTACTTTAACCAACTCCATGTAATGTAAATAAATACCTTCTTGATTAGGTTTATTGTAATATGGGCTAACAGATAAAATAGCACTATACCCATTTGCATCAAAGCTTTTTAACGACTCCATAACTTCACGAGTATCAGCTCCACCAATACCTGCAACCAATGGAACTCTACCTGCAACTTTATCGGCTACAAACTTAAATATTTGCTTTTTTTCTTCCTTGTTTAAAGTTGGCCCCTCGCCTGTTGTGCCCAATACTACTAAGTACTCTAAACCACCATTAATACAATGTTCTACTAATTTAGCCAACGCGTCAAAATCAATGCTAAAATCGCTATTAAATGGAGTTACTAATGCTACGCCTGTGCCTTTCATCTGTTGTATGTGTTATTATAATTTTGTTTTTGTTACTACTTAATTCAGTCAAAAAATAAACTAAACTTATTTAATGTTGCGCAAATAAAAATCTATTTGTTCTATTAAAAAACGCAAGTCTGTTTTGTTTCCTGTATCAATCATACCATCATTGTAATTAATGTTATCGGTAATATTAGAACCAACACGATATTTTGCTTTACTAAATGCAGAAATTGCTTGCATGGGCAATAATGGTTCTTGGTATAAGTTTAATAATAAATCAAACTCTTCTTGCAAAAAAGCACCTATATCACCTTTTATTGGAAGATTAATTGCATTTAATTTTTCGCGCCAAAAAAACTCAGAGTTTAGTAAGAACTTTTTATTGGCTGGAAGTTGTTTTGCATCAACATAACCTAACATAAAAACCTTCTTGCCTTCGGCCCTTAAATCGCTGGCATATTTAGCCACCAATTGTTCGTTTTCTTTGGTTACAGCATTATAAACTATACCTATATGACTAACTTTATTAAAGGCAACCAATGTATGTTTACCTTTTTTATTTTTAACTTCTTTAAGCAATTGAAATTTGCCTATAAAGTTTTTAATATCTTCTATAATTTTCATTTTGAAAAACAAAGCTAAAATCTTAACTCGGTTAAACAATTAAATTGTTTGATTATTATGTAAATGGTAAAAGTTTGAGTTTAAAATTTGACTTGACTTATTTATTAATCATTGCCATAAACTCTTCTTCGCTTATAATTGGTGTATTAAATGTAGTTGCTTTTTTTAATTTTTCGGGGCCCATTTTATCACCAGCTATTAAATAATTTAAACTTTTACTTATGCTGCCAACATTGCGTCCACCATTCACTTCAACTAAGTGTTTTAACTCGTCTCGGCTTATCGTAAATGTACCAGAAACCACAAATGTTTTACCTTCAAGTAATGTGGTTCGCTCCACTCCTTCTTGATCTTCGATTTGCAATTTTAATCCAGCATTTTTTAACTTTTCTATAATGGCTAAATTATCCTCATCACTAAAAAACCTAACTACTTGTTCAGCAATTTTTTCACCTATTTCGTAAATGCTTGCAATTTCTTCCTTGCTAGCAGCAGCAAGTTTTTGGATGGTAAGAAAATGACGAGCAAGTTTTTTTGCAACTGTTTCGCCAACCATTCTAATGCCTAAACCAAAAAGCACCCTCTCAAAAGGAATTTGTTTTGATGCTGTGATACCTTGTAAAATATTCTCAACCGATTTTTCTTGTAAAGTACGCTTACTCCATTGGTCCTTCTTTTCGTTGTATGTTTCAAACTCAAGTCCAAGTATTTCATCTGAATTTAAAAAAAACAAATCAGCATAGTTTTTAATCATTCCTTTTTGAAACAATCCAATTACTGTTTCTGTCCCCAAGCTATCTATATTCATGGCTTTGCGGCCAATAAAATGTTCTATTTTGCCAATTAATTGTGGAGCGCAACCCAACTCATTTGGACAATAATGAACCACTTCACCTTCTTTTCTAACTAATGCAGTACCACACTCGGGGCAAACTTCTGTATAATTAATTTTGGTTGAAAACAGTCCTCTCTTTGTGGTATCAACTGATATAACTTTGGGAATTATTTCTCCACCTTTTTCAACAAAAACCCAATCGTTTTCGTGTAGGTCCAAGCGCTCAATTTCATCTGCATTATACAAACTAGCGCGCTTAACTGTAGTACCAGCCAATTGCACTGGTTTTAAATTTGCAACTGGAGTAATTGCCCCCGTTCGGCCAACTTGATAAGTTACTTTTAATAGTTGTGTTAATGCACTTTGCGCTTTGTATTTGTAGGAGATTGCCCAACGTGGATTTTTAGCTGTAAAACCCAAATCGCGTTGTTGTGCATAGTTGTTTACCTTTATTACTACACCATCAATTTCGTAACTTAAATGTTCGCGTTGGTTATCGTAGTAATGTATAAACTCCATTACCTCGATTATGTTTTTACACAACCTAAAATGATCGCTTACCTGAAAGC
>JAGPCI010000124.1 GCA_018058165.1 Bacteroidia bacterium | reverse complement strand
TTACCAAACTTACATATTGTAGATAGGTACTTAAATACCTTAACTAATTTTGGGGTAATTAATGATGGCTTGGGATTAGATTATTTTATACCTGAAGAAACCAAACTTAGCGCAGCAGTAATTGATTTAATACAACAACCTTACCTTGCCATTGCAATTGGAGCGCAGCATTACACCAAAAGATTACCCACAGCAAAACTTATAGAAATTTGCAAAACTATACCTACTAAAATTATATTATTAGGTGGTAAAGATGATGAAATAACAGGCCAACAAATTGCTGATAAATGTGGAACGCATGTGGTTAATTTAGCTGGTAAACTTTCGTTAAATCAGTCGGCATTGGTTATTAAACAAGCACAACAAGTTATCACACACGATACTGGTTTAATGCATATTGCAGCAGCATTTAAAAAACCAATCATTTCTATTTGGGGAAATACTGTTCCTGAGTTTGGTATGGGGCCTTATTACGGAAATCAAAACATTCCAAATCATATTTTTGAGGTGTTAAATTTACCTTGTAGGCCATGTTCAAAAATTGGGTTTAACCATTGCCCTAAAAAACATTTTAACTGCATGAATTTGCAAGACACAGCAGCAATTATTGATGCTATAAGCACATCATAATAACCCACATCATTTAAATAAAGGTTATATTTACAAGCTTTAAATACTAATTATGAGTGATATTTTATCAACCCAAGATATAGAGAAACTGGTTAATACTTTTTATGATAACATTAGAAAGGATGAATTACTTGCACCCATTTTTGACATGCGCATTAGTGCAGAGAAATGGCCAGTTCATTTAGAAAAAATGTATCGTTTTTGGGGAAGTATTTTATTACAAACACAAAACTATAATGGTAGCCCCTTTGATAAACACATTGGTTTGCCAATTGATGGAACCCACTTTAAACAATGGATAGACATTTTTTACAAAACCATTGACGAACTTTTTGAAGGAGAAGTTGCAGCAACTGCCAAAGAACGCGCTGCTAACATTGCAAGAATATTTGAGTTTAAACTTTCGACTCTTAAATAAATTCAAAATCTATAATTCGAAATTAGCTACGCTGAACTTCGTTTCGAAATAGTGGACACTTTTGAGTGCTGAGTTATAGGTTTTGAGTAGGTGAATATCACTTTAAAATGAAGTTAGGTTTTCCTGTTTAGTCTCTCCCTTTTCGTGCTTCGGATTTAGAATTTCGGATTTCCGTTTTGTAATTCTTAATTCTTAATTTAACCTCACTTCACTTTAGCAAATCTTTTTATCTGTTTCCCATCTAATGTTACATTGCCAGTAAACATATCTTTTGGCCTCACCCAAATAGCGCCATAGCCAAAATCAGGGGTATCATACAAGGCTTTATAAACAACTAATTCCTCTAGGGTTTCGCTGTGGTGCGCTACGCCAATAACTTAGTATTGCTTGCCTTTGTAGTGGCGATATAAACTTCCTGACACCATATTATGGTTGATTGATGGTAACCCTTTTTAATTGAGCCTTTTAAAATCAAACAATAATCTGTATTATATTTGCGTTATTAAAGAGTTTGTTATGCAAAACAAACTTTTAAATTAACTTTGTAAACCAAAATTAAAACCATTATGAAAAAATTTGTTAACCTATCCTTAATCTTACTTTTTTGTTTAAGTAAAGCAACTCCACAATCCACTCAACTAAAAAGGTGGTATGTTGGCGGCAATGACATTAACATGGCTTCATCCTCTTTAACATCCTCCACATTGCCAATAACTAATCCTAATGTAAACCTTAATGGTGCAGGTAATGGCATTTACGATGTAAATGGAAATATTCAGTTTTATATCACAGATGGTCAGGTTTTTAATAAATTTGGAACTTCTGTAGGACAGCTTAAAGTAAATAACCTCAACCTCTTCACCACTGTTAGTGTGGTTCCATTTAGTGATAATGATAATTGCAAAAACAAATACTATATTTTTTATGTCAGTTCCTTTAATGGCCTTAGTACTACCCGATCACTATTTTGTGCTATAGTAGATGTTGATATCACTACTGGCAACATCAACTTCTCACATTACACCCCAACAGCTAACTCATTTGAATTATTAACCATTGGTGGGTCTTTTAGTAGTGCAATAGCGGTTGGCAACCTTATTAACAATAGGCGTTTTTTATATGTGGTTAATGGCACAGGAAGTAATTCATCAGTTCATAAATTGACTATCAGCAGCCCAACGCAATCTAATTTTGGCATTTCTACACCAGAACTCATTTATCAGAGTTCTGTAAATACTGCAGCCTGTGGCGAAGCAGAGCTATCGGTTGATGGGACTAAATTGTGCTTTTATGATGGTAATACCATTTTCTCTAATTCACTTCAATTCACTATTATCGGCCTTAGTACCAGCACCGGTAACTTCAACTCACAAGTACAATCCTTTTCAGTGCCTAGTAATACTAATCCTTATACTCCAGGAATTGAGTTTAACCAAAGCGGGAATAAGCTATTTTTTTCAACTGGAGGCAACTCATCTGGTGCAGGAATATATGTAAGAGACTTAACTACTAATGCCAACACCCTAATACCAGGAACAGCAGATTATGCAAACTCACAACTGGAAAGGGCCAACAATGGCATTATTTATGCTGCCAAACAAGGTATGATTCAAGGTATTGACCCAAACACCAATAATTTATCTTCTTCTTTTATAAACGTTAACACCCAAACCATAAATGGTGGATACTTATTGCCAAACCAAATAGATGGGTGTAATTATGATGCGTTTTTATTTAATGCCACTGTTTATAACCAAAATACTTTTAATGCTTATGGAAACCAAACCTGGACACCTACAAACAATCCCATTAACAACTCAGGACAAGCAATTAAAATAAAAGACGAATTAAATTTTACCACCAGCAACAATGCTCCAACTAATATTGTATTAGAAAACATGTTTTTTGAATTTGGGCCAAATGCAATTGTTAATATTCAACCCAATGTAACCGTTACTTTAAGAAACACCACTTTTAAAGGGATTGAATGTGGAATCATGTGGCAAGGTGTTAGAGTAAACGGAAATGGCGCACAAATGGCTACACTTAACTTGCAAAAAAATGGCAGTGTAAGCGGTGTAAGCAGAATTAGAGATGCCATTATTGGCACTGTTGCAAACGGCTTAATGGCTAAATTGAACATGGTTGACAATACCATTTTTGAAGCAAATGAAATGGATGTTAATGTAATAAATTGCTTAACCACCAACATTAATATTGTGGGTTGTTATTTAATTGGGAATAAGATATTAAAAGATCAAACCAAAGGCAGCGCTAATGGATATAGTGATGGTTTAAAAAGAACCAACATTAGCATTAGGGTTGAAAACTGCTCACAACCTATTAATATTGGTAATTCAACTGGTGTAAGCAATACCATTGTTGGCTCGCAATTTGGCATACAATCCATTAACAGTAGCTTAAATATTGTAAAAAATTACATTACCCAAATTTACAATACGGCTATTTATGCAGATGGAGCCCTTAGACGAAGAAATGTATTTTTTATTAGCGAAAACAAAATTATCAACTTGGTTCAGGGCATTAGGCTTGACCGAATAATTGCTGGAGCTACAATTACCAAAAATACCTTTTCTTACACCTCACAATATGCCATTCATTACATCTATAACCCCAATAGTAAACTGGTAATTGGTGGTACCACTAATCAAGATAAAAACACCTTTAATAATTGCAATTGGGCGGCTATACATTTATACAACAACCAAGGTAGCATTACGGATATTGCGATCTTAGAAAACGAAATTAAAGATATTGGGTATGCGTATGGCATAGTTATAGGAGAACCTACTTCGGGGACAAACGCAAGTTATAAAAAATTGCAAGTACGAGGAAACACGCTAAACAACGTGCCAACAGGCATTGCACTCACCAATATCAGGGGAGGAAATTATACAGAACCAAGAATTACCAACTTAAAAATATTTCCAACATTTGAATTGACATTGAATACCATTAACTTCAACTCCACCAATTCTGCCCCAACCCAATCAGGCATTCTGGCAAGCAACAGCGGTTATTTAAACATCCTTAACAACAACAACACATCCAATGTAAGTAGCAACTGGCGCAGTTCGGGCATTCAGTTTGCTGATGGGCCGCTTACCCTTATTTATGGCAATGCGGTTAGTGCGGGTAAGGGCTTGCTGGTGCGGGCCAATATGCTCAACTCCAATTATTATTGCAATACTTTTACCCGCTGCGTAAATGGCATTCAACTCAATTGGGAATACTTGCGGGCAAACTTTGGAACAACCCATGGCACACGAACCACAGAAGCAAGAGAAAACACGTTTAATAACCGTTGGGCATGGGGTGATGACATTAATGTGCATACCAATAGGGGCGATTTAAACCAGTGGATTTTTAAAGCAAATACCGCCTTACCCAAAATTACTTATCCTTTTAGTGGACAGTCAATAAGAAACGGAACCAGCAGTATTGGCTGTAGCGATTCACTTTCGCCAACCCCAACCGATTTACCTTTGGATCTTCCATACTTTGCAAATAGTGATTTAATAAACAATTGGAAAACGGAAAATTACAAACAAACCTTATATGCAAGAGGAGTTGGCAATACTCCCACCAATAACCAAGAGGTAATTGCGGTATTACACATTGAAGATTTGATACATGAGGGATTGTACACACAAGCGCAAGCAGCCTTGGAAACATTTGATGCGCAAAGTGCCATTGCCATAGATTATAAAACAGTATATACCATTTTAATGAATAGCTTTTTAATTAATGAAGATGGTTATGACAATAGGCCGTTAAGCGCAGAAGAAATAGCAACACTCACTACAATTGCAACCAAAAACGCCCTTACGCAAAGCCCGGCAGCTTACAATGCCAGGGCCATATTATGGAACGAAAACCAAACTATTTATGAGGATGCCATTGATGAGTTTAAACCCAGCATAGATGGTTATGTGGGCGTGGGTTGTGGGTTTGAATCCATTGAAGAAATTACGGTTAACCTCGTGAGCGAGGCATCCAACGAACCTGTGTTAACCACCACCACCAATGCAGAAGGTTTGTTTAGTTTTGCCGGACATGAATTGGCCAATTTAAATGTAGAAGCAAGTTATTATTTAACCACCACACTGCCTAATGGAGAGTTAAAAACGAGTGAGACAAACAATATCGAAACATTGGCCTATTCCTCTTACCATAACTTGGGTTGTGGTGTGCTTGGCAAAAAAGGGATGCCATTTGCATCCACCACAAACCAAACAGCCAACCAAGCTGTACACATTTATCCTAACCCAGGCAACGATTATTTTTATGTAAGTGGCATGGATGCAGGCGAAGTACTTATATATGATGTGCTTGGCAAACAAGTAGCCAAAGCAACTTTTACCGCCAAACAACCCATAGCAGTTGGCCATTTGCAAAAAGGCATTTATTTTGTTAAATTGCTAGATGTTAACAACCAATTGCTAAAAACAGTGCATGTGCAGGTTAATTAAGTTATTTATTTTCATACTATTCACCCATTGGGCCTGCTACCTGCAGGCCCAATTTGGTTTTGAAAAAACCCTTAAGTTTAGCCTTGATGCCGAAAGTTCGTGGCATATTTTTGAGGACCAAGAAGGCCATTTTATGGTATCTGCCACAACTGCCATTGATGCACAACGGTCTCTTTTAGCTATTAAGTTAAAACCCAATGGCAATACCAAATGGTTGTGCAACTATGGCATTAGCCTTGAGTATGATATTATGCTTTGGGGTACGCAGTTTAACAACCAATACTACTTTTTAGGGAGCGGGGGATTCCCGGGAAGCAGGTTGTTTAGCAGGCTTAGCAACAATGGGGTGGTTTTGCAAGATACCATGTACAGCAGCCGCAGTATATCTAATGTAAGTGCCCTTTATGCTTGTGGTGTTGTATTTCAGCAAAAAATTTATGCCGGTGGGCATAGCCAACCCGAAAGGGGGCGAGGCATTTTTTGCCCAACCTTTAATGTGCTAGATTTGCAAGGAAATATTATTAACCAACAGCAATTTTGCGATACTTTTGACCAAATTATATGGCAGCTGTTTATAACCAAAAACAAGCAGATTAATGCCATTATTAAAGATAACAGAGATTATGGAGCTAGGCTATTTGTTTTTGATACAACTGGAAATCTACTGATTAAAAAACAATTATTTACTTGGCTCGATTATTTTGAGGTAATAGATGTAACGCAACATACGGACGATACCTACACCTTTTTAATTGAAAAAAACTCAAGACCTTTTTTATTGCGAACAAACAACATGGGCGATACCTTAAGAACTTATTTGGTTGAAACAAACCAACCTGAGGATACCATACTGGCTTCTTTTAATTGCCTTACCGCCAATAACAATTTCGACTACTTTTTAGCGGGTATAGGTGCAATGGTAAAAATTGATAGCAATGGGTACAAAACAGTACTCAAAAATTTTGATGATAACACTACTATAAAAAGAATAAACGTGGCTAAGGATGGCGGAATTTTTGGTTGCGGGCATGTGCTTACTTACACTAGTCCTATAGAAGGTAATTTAGACCTTTATATTTTTAAAACCGATACCTTGGGCAACGTAATACCCGCGCCCGATGAACTTTTTAATGCAGCCAAAGTGGTACTTTACCCGAACCCTGCCAACACCAGCATAAGCATTTTAGGATTGCCCGATGAAGCGGAATATGCCTACACCATCACCAATACATTGGGCCAAAAAATCACATCTGGAACAGTACAAAACGAAACGCCCATTAACCTGCAAACATTTAACCAAGGGTTGTATTTTATTACGTTACAAAACGGTAACCAAAGCACCACAAAACGTTTTATGGTTGAATAATGCGCTATTACTCCTCAATCATCTCCAACTTTTTAGGATCGTTGGTTTCGTAGTTATCACAATTCATTTCTACTGTTAATGGCTGCTTAGGCGATTCGAAAACTTGTTGTAGTTTAACCAATGTGGTATCGCTTAAAGCCTTCTTCATATAATTACCAAATATTGGCATAGCCATAGCACTTCCGCTACCCAAACTCATGCTTCTAAAATGTATAGCACGGTCTTCAAAACCGGTCCAAATACCAGTGGCTAATGTTGGGGTGATACCAATAAACCAGCCATCACTATAATTTTGTGTGGTACCTGTTTTGCCACCTACAGCACCTGGCACTTGATATAAATATTTAACTTTAGCAGCAGTACCATGTGCCGTTACGCGTTCTAACATTTTTTCCATGATATATGCTGTTTGCTCACTCATGGCTTCTACCCTACGAGGCACAATTTCGCGCACTACGTT
>JAGPCI010000123.1 GCA_018058165.1 Bacteroidia bacterium | reverse complement strand
TTTTATCAATAAAACCAATGGGTTTCCAGTGGGAAACGGCCGATCCTTTTTTGTTTTGTGTACACCACGAAGATGCTTTTCCAAGAGGTAACGATCAAATGGGACCCTCGGTAGAAAATTTTAAGTGCCGACAATTGGGTGATGATTTTATCATAAAAGATGGATTTAGAATGTACCATGGTAAAGTTGTACCAGGGTTTCCAGGCCATCCGCACCGTGGTTTCGAAACCATAACTGTTGTTAGAAAAGGGATAGTTGATCATGCAGATTCGCTTGGTGCTGCGGGTAGATATGGAAATGGAGATGTGCAATGGATGACAGCAGGAAAAGGAGTGCAACATTCCGAAATGTTTCCATTGATAAATAAAGACAAAGAAAACCCAATGGAATTGTTCCAAATTTGGTTGAATTTACCTGCAAGAAATAAAATGGTAGAGCCACATTTTAAAATGCTTTGGTCAAACGATATTCCTAAACACATACACAAAGACAAACAACAAAAAACTACTACTGTAGAGGTAATTGCAGGACACTTGGCTAATTTAAAAGCGCCTGTTCCACCGCCAAACTCATGGGCAGCAGATACTAAAAATGAAGTAGCTGTATTAAACATTAAAATGCAAGCAGGCGCAAGCTTTGTTTTGCCTAAAACGGCAGTTGGAATTAACAGAACATTGTATTTTTATCAAGGAGATGTTATTCAATTGGCATTAAAGCAAATAAAAAAATACCATGCTATACAAGTAAAACCAGATGTAGATATTGTAATTGAAAACGGCAATTTAGAATGTGGTATTTTGGTGTTGCAAGGCAAGCCAATTAACGAACAAGTAATGCAATATGGGCCATTTGTAATGAATACTAAAGAGGAAATTCATCAGGCATTTGATGATTACCAGAAAACACAATTTGGTGGCTGGCCTTGGCAAAAGTTTGATCAGGTGCACGACCGAAGTCTAGGTCGTTTTGCTAAACATGCTAATGGTAAAATGGAGAAACCTAAGAGTTGAAATGGATAATTTAATTGTTATGAAAAAAGAATTTATTAAAAGCCTTTACATCTTTATTCCATTAGGTCTTGTAATGACTTACATTTATTATGACAGGGCTCGTGGTATAGCTATGAGTATTTTATTGGGATATATTAGTGCACTTTGTGTATTTTTTGTTCCATACTTATTTAAGCGAGTTAAAAAGTAGAGCAGCATAGGTATTCCATAATTCGTATACATCACTTCGGTTTCAAAAAACTTGCACTATTTCAAAGCAGTTTTATGTGAGTTTTTATTACAATCACCTTCATCATTCCATTTAACGGTTGATATATTTTACCGATATATCGTTTAAATAATTATTTTGCCCCACTAAATAGTGAAGTGGCTTAAATCTATATTATTATCCGTATTGGGGCTTTTGCTTTTATGGCTAGCCTTGCGCAATTTGCCTTTACAGCAACTTGGTGCGCAGTTAAAACAAGCAAATTATTGGTTAATTATACCTGTGTTTGTGGTTACTTTATTGGGTTATATAGTACGTATTAAAAGGTGGCAGTTACTATATAATAATTTACAGTTTAAAGTACCGTTTAAAACAATGTGGGTAGCATTATGTGCTGGCTATTTAGTTAGTTATGTTGTGCCGCGCGGAGGCGAAATTACACGGTGTTTAATTGTAAAAAGGTATAATAACGTTCCTTTTACACAGTCTATAGCTAGCGTAATAGTTGAGCGCTTAACAGATACTTTTTGTTTGTTGTTTTTAATCGTGTCCATATTGGTTTTTAATGTCCATCAAACATCAAGTTTTTTTATGGATAATATTATTCAACCAATTACAAATACATTACACTTTAATGGAATTTTGTTTGTTGTAATTTTAGGAATAGCTGCACTTGTAGGTGGTTATTTTTTAATCAACAAAAAGGTTAGTAATTCTACTTGGGTTAATCAGTTTATTGATGCGCTAAAAAGTATGGTATTATTAAAACAAAAATGGTTTTATTTTTTGTTTACCAGCTTAATTTGGGTGGGTTATTTTTTAATGACCTACATCTGGATTTTTGCATTTGATGAAAGCCATTCGCTAAATGCGCAACAGGTTTTTGTAGTAATGATAATTGGTACAATTGGTAAATCGGTGCCCATTCAAGGCGGTGGAATGGGAGCTTACCATTACTTAGTAGCACAAGCGTTTTTGTTGTTTGGTGTTAGTTTGGTTGTAGGTAATGCATTGGCAATTATTATACACGGCACACAAACTTTGTTTACTTTAATAACTGGTTCTACAGCATATTTAATGCTAATGTATGATGAAAAAGGACGTAATTTGTAACTGATTTATGCAATTTAAAAACAATATTTTATGTGCAATAACATTGTTGTTAAGCAATGTATTAGTGGCACAAGTTACTAAGGTTGGTAACGATACTTTAATTGATATAGCTTCGTGGAATGTTGAGTGGTTTGGCGATATAACTTACGGACCAACAAATGAGGTTACTCAATTTAATAATGTTAAAAGTGTTATTACCAATACGCAAGTAGATGTGTGGGGACTTTGTGAAATATCAAACCCAACTACTTTTTATAATTTGCTAACGGAGTTGCCTTCATATCAAGGGGTGTTGGCCAATTACTCGCAAACTCAAAAAACAGCTTTGGTATATAACAAAGATGTGTTTGAGATGTTAAGTAACGGATTAATAATAGATCAAACCAATAACGATTATTACAATGCATTTGCTTCTGGTAGGTATCCTTTTGAAGTAGTTTTACGTACCAAAACATATCCATTTGATTCGGTATATTTTTATGTAGTACATTTAAAAGCAAATAGTGGTAGTTCCGATCAAGCTTCTTATACCCGTAGGGCTAATGCTTCGTTATATTTTCAGGAGTTTTTAAATACCCAACGCATAGGCAAAAAAATAGTTGTTTTGGGCGATTGGAATGATGATGTTGATCAATCTGTAGTAAGAATTAGTGGTAACTATTTAACATCACCTTTTCAAAATTTCAATAACGATTCTACCCGTTATATTTTTCCAAGTATGGAATTAAGTTTAGCAGGCGAAACAACTTATCCCGGTTTTACCCCTGCAAATATGATTGACCACCTGCTTACTTCTAAGGCATTATACGATTCGTTTTATGTAAGAAAATCTGCCGCTGTACTTAAGTTGTTATCAGCACAAATTAGTGGTTATACCTCAAATACATCCGATCATTATCCAATTTTAGCTAGGTTTAATTTAAAAAGATACATCAAGCCAATTCCAATTGATACGTTGCCTAAAGACACTTTTCCTAACGATACCATACCTAGTGATACCGTTCCAAATACTGGTATAAATAAAACATCAAACAACCTTGTATTTAATATTTATCCTAACCCAACAAATGGTGAGGTGAGTATATCTTGCAATGCTGAAATTGATCATGTAATTGTATATAATATTTTGGGCGAAGCGGTATATCAAACCCAATTAAGCAGCAATGCTCAGGCAATTAACTTACCCGAGCATTTACAAAATGGCATGTATTTATTTAAAATACAAACTCAATATGGTTTCTTAATAAAACGAATACAGTTATTGCGGAACTAACTGTTATGGCATTTGTACTGGCAAACCAGCATTAAGCCAAGCGCCCATTCCATTATCTAAGTCGTACACTTTTTTAAAGCCTAAGCCTTGCATTTTTTCTGTGCATTCTGCACTTCTTCCTCCGCTTGCGCAATACACATAATAAGTTGCGTTACGGTCTAGTTTGTTTAATTCAGTATCAAACTCATCACTAAAAATATCCAATAAGCGCGCATCTTTTATGTATCCTTTTTTAAATTCACCAGGAGTACGCACATCTAAAATTATACCTGGGTTATTGGTAATTGCATTGTTAAAATCTGCTGCACTTAATACTTTAAATTCTACATCGCTTGGTGTCGCTTCTATGGTAGTTTGTGTAGTTGCAGTTTCGGTATTTGTTGTTGCCTTTTTGTTGCCGCAAGCAGTAACTAGCATTGCGCCTAAAATAATGGTGTAAATAACTTTCATTGGTTTAAATTTTGAGTTCAAATATAATGTATCGCTGTGTGTTTACTAATAATAAATCTCGGTTTTTTGGGCATTTCAACAGATTAACAATAACCTATGCTCTCCTTGTTTTTCTTTTGGTGCCCTATGAATACAAGGTAGCGTATTACTTTCAGGATAATCAACCGCTAGCTTCCAAAGATTGCCTAGTGCTAAACTAATTGGTTGCGCAAAGGCTTTAGGTTGGTAGTGTAAATCAAAAAAATTTTCCTTCAAAAATAATTCAAAACCTTCCTCTGCTCCATTGTAAAGCGTCTTTAATTTTTCACGTAATTCAGGAATGAGGACTTTTTGAATACCTTGTGAATTGGGTAATATTTCGCTCGACTCACCATAGTATGTGCATAAAAATGTGTCGGTTGGAATAGGAGAACGGTCTACATGAAAAGAATAAACATCGGTTGCAAAAAATGGGTGAGTATCATCTCTTTCATAGTACTTAATAAGGTTAAGGATTGGTGATGCACCATGCGCTTTTAATGCTTTTAAGTCATTTAAAATAACTTCACGGGCTAGTTGTCCATCTTCACTCAATTTAAGTTCACAAAGCTTTTCTTCATTAATAACAGCCATGTTATCATCTAGTTTCAATTTTTTTACAATCTCAGAAAAGTCACCAATGAGGTCTCGCTTCCAACACATTGCATTAACATCATTATTAAACGAATTAGAAATTAGGTCTTTAAAACTCGATACATATTTAATGTTATGCGCTACTTGAGATAAATCTATCATAAGAAAAAAATTATAACTAACGTATTGTTGTAGCAAAGATGGCCATTTTTACTACAAATAGTATAGCTGATTAATTCTTTATGTTTTTTAAAAAATTGTATTTGTCTATGATATACTTTTTAATCCATCAAAGCTTCACATTCTAAACAACTGTCTAAATGAGCATTTGTTATAAATTTTATCCTAAAATGGTAAAATCAACTTTATTTACTAATTTTTTTGCAACCATATTAATAATATAATTAATTAATTTGCGCTCAATGAAAATAACTTTTTTAGGTACAGGTACATCACAAGGCGTTCCAATTATTGGATGCGATTGCTTGGTATGCCAATCTGAAAATAATGCAGATAAACGACTAAGAACTTCTGTGTTGGTTCAAGCAAATAATAAAAACATAGTAGTTGATAGCGGCCCAGATTTTAGGCAACAAATGTTGGCTTGTAAATTAAACCGATTGGATGGATTGATTTTTACACATGCCCATAAAGATCATATTGCAGGATTAGATGATATTCGCGGTTTTAATTATGTGCAACAAGAGGCAATTGATGTTTATTGTACGCAAGAAGTAGAGCAACAAATACGCAAAGAGTTTTCGTATATTTTTGATGATGTAAAATACCCTGGAGTACCAGAATTAACCATTGCAAGAATTTATAACGATGTGCAATTTGATGTAAAAGGTGTGCTTGTAACACCTATTGAAGTAAAACATTATAGGCTGCCTGTTTTGGGTTTTAAGTTTACCGAAACCAATAATAAAAATACCTTTGCTTATATAACCGATGCCAATTTTATTGCCCAAGATGAAATACAAAAAATGATGGGTTGCCATACCTTAGTTTTAAATGCATTGAGGCACGAAAAACACATCAGCCATTTTACACTTAATGAAGCCTTGGCTATGATAGAAAAAATAAAACCTAAACGTGCATATTTAACTCATATCAGTCATCAGTTGGGTTTGCATAATAAAGTTACTGCCACATTGCCCGAAAATGTATTTTTAGCTTACGATGGTTTAACTATAGAAATGTAATGGCAATAAAAGGTTCTTACCACCAGCATTATCATTTTATTAAACAACTTGTACCAGCCATTTTTAATTGGCTTAATGGTGCTGTTTTGGTTGATGCATTTACCACAAGCAAACAAGAGTTGGTGTTGTTATTTAGCCACAATCAGCGAACATTTGAATTAAAAGTATTAGCTAAATTTCATAGCGGGTTTTTACTGTTTGAAAACACTCCTTATAATAAAGGAAGCAATGCGCAAGCTTGTTTTCAAACCTTGTTTAATCAATCAATAATTTCGGTTACATCACATCAATACAACCGTTCGTTTTCGGTCATGTTTTCTAATCATCAAACCTTAATTTTTAAATGTTATGATGCATTGGTAAATGTTGTTTTGGTTGATGAGGAGGATACCGTTGTTGACATGTTTAGAGAAAGTATTCAAAACGATTGGGTTTATAACGCAGATGAGTTTATTGTAACCGATACCAACATCACCCAAAAACTAGATGATTATGCATTTAACGAAGGTGAATTTTGGGTTTATAAACGCGAGCAAGAAGACGAGTTTTATTTATCGCTTACACCACAAACAGATAAGGAGCTTTTAGCTACAAATAATGCCTTAGAAGCGTCTACTGTGTTTGCCCGATATGCATTAAGTTCGTTAGGTTTTAAGCAAACTAAACTATCGCGAATTGCAACTTTACAAGGCGAAATAAAACGCATAAAACAGCAAGTAAAACTAAGTGAGCAAGGCATAAAACAGTTAATACATCAATCGCCTTTTGAAGAAATTGGGCATATTATAATGGCAAACCTTCATGCCATTCCAAAACTATCAAAACAAATAGAGTTGTTTGATTTTTACAATAACAAAAACATCAACATAAAACTAAAAGCCGATTTAGATGCTGCTGCAAATGCTGCTTATTACTACCGCAAATCAAAAAACAAAAAAATAGAGGTTGAGCAAATGGAGCAAAAACTGCTAAATCTGCAACAAAAATTAGTTGAGCAAGAGTTGTTGTTAACCCAAGTAGAATTGGCTCAAAATACCAAGCAATTAAAACCATTTCAAGGCAGTAAAAAGCAAGAAACTATTTTTCCGTTTAAGCGATTTATTGTTAATGAGTTTGAAATATGGGTTGGTAAAAATGCGGCCAATAATGATTTGTTAACCCAAAAATACGCACACAAAAATGATATGTGGTTACATGCAAAAGGTGTAACAGGTTCGCACACTATCATTAAACACAAAGCGGGAAAACTTATACCAAATATTGTGCTAACTATTGCTGCACAAATTGCGGCCTATTACAGTAAACATAAAGGCAATACACTTGCACCCGTAAGTTACATGCCCAAAAAGTTTGTACGCAAACCCAAAGGTGCCGAACCTGGACAAGTTGTAATAGATAGGGAAGAGGTAATGCTGGTTGAACCTAAATTGCCATAATAAAAGGTACTGTATATCCGTCAGCTTACCAGTAACTTTATAACCAATTAGTATTCTTGCATTTATAAATATTTTCTGTTATCTGTGCTAAGGCTTGATAAGAATGATATTGTTCCATGTTAAAAATCATTTAAAAGAAAAAACTATCTCCTTTTGGGTTGCCACCCATTCCGAAGCTTCGGAACTGCG
>JAGPCI010000122.1 GCA_018058165.1 Bacteroidia bacterium | reverse complement strand
ATTGAAGAGGTGCGACCCCGCTAGGGTCGAATAATTGTTATTTTTTTTTTGTTATAAACATTTGATCCCTCAGGGTTCATGTATTTAATGCGTAATTATTTCATCAATGAAATTGTAATCCCGGAGGGATTTAATGTTTATAGAATAAGAGTGTTTATAGTTGACGTACGACCCCGCTGGGGTCGAATAATTGTTATTTTGTTTTTGTTATAAACATTTGAACCCGCTGGGTTCATGTATATAATGCGTAATTATTCTATCAGCGAAATTGTAATCCCGGAGGGATTTAATGTTTATAGAATAATAGTTATTATAGTTGACGTACGACCCCGCTGGGGTCGAATAATTGTTATTTTGTTTTTGTTATAAACATTTGAAACCGCTGGGTTCATGTATATAATGCGTAATTATTCTATCAGCGAAATTGTAATCCCGGAGGGATTTAATGTTTATAGAATAATAGTTATTATAGTTGACGTACGACCCCGCTGGGGTCGAATAATTGTTATTTTGTTTTTGTTATAAACATTTGAACCCGCTGGGTTCATGTATATAATGCGTAATTATTCCATCAATGAAATTGTAATCCCGGAGGGATTTAATGTTTATAGAATAAGAGTGTTTATAGTTGACGTACGACCCCATCGGGGTCGAATGTTGTTGTGCTAATTGTTATCTGGACGTTGAATTACCGTTTAAGCCAAATAAAACAAGTAGTTCGATTTTTTAAATCTTCTATTGATTAATTTGGGTTTAATACGTTGCCAAATTCATATTGAATATAAAAAACTGCTTCAAAAATTACCCTACTTTTTTAATTGTAAACTATCTCTTTTTTGTTGTTGAATTCGTTTTAACGAATCAATGTTATCAACGGTAAGTGGAGCTGGCATTTCTGTAACACTATCCGAAGGATTGGTATTTTTTGTACTTGATTTACATGCAAAATTTCCCATCAACCCAAAACTAATGGGCAACCACAATACGTTTGCTAATAATATTTTTTTCATTATTGTTAATGTTTAAAATATAAATTCCATTAGGTAAATCAATGGTATTAAAGGTAAATTTATTAGTTCCTGATTTGCCTTTGTCTCTAAGTAAATTAATGGATTTTCCTTGCACATCAACTAAGCTAAAAGTAAGCATCATGGTTGTAGTTAAATCAAATTCTACTTGTGTGTAATCACTTGTTGGAACAGGATAAACAGATACCGCAGTTGCTTCGGTTACTTTATTGGAAATGCCCAATTTAAGGTCGGTACTTTTTACCCTACTTATCCATGTATTATGCCTGCCATTTTGCACACCATACGAGTTAGCAACAATACATTCGCCAATTTTATTGTATATGGGTTGAATGCCAGTATAATCTCCCCAACGTTCAATGGTATCTTGCAAAACATTTATGCTTCCATCACCTTTACGTAATTCTACTGGTGCTGATAATTCTCCATTCCAATCTGCATAAACTACACTATGTCCGGGGAATTTTGTTTTCGATACATGCGAAAAAGTAATCATCATACTTTGGTCGGCACCAAATCCACCTCCAGCATAAGCAATGCTTGGGTAACCAATGTCCATGCTATCATAACTAATAATTTTACCTGTTATGGTTGGATTATTTTTATCGGTTACATTAATTTTTCCGTAATAAACAGATGGTGCAAATAGTGCAGGGTCTATTGTATTGCCAACATAATGTATTACACCTCCATGATGTGTAGCGCTTAAAACACGAGCATCATTGGTTTGTAAATATTCGCCACTTGGTTGTGGTGCATTGGGTTGAAGTCCGTATGCAACATTTGTTTTTAAAACCTTTAAAGTTAAAGTTGGATTAGCATCTAAACTATTGGTTATTTCGTGTAAAAATACGGTGTCGTTTTGTAAATCTCCAGGCCTAACTGAAACAAAGTAATGACCTGGTCCGTAAAACTCATTACTAGCTTTTACAGGGCAAATACTCCAAATGGATTTATTGTTATGTTTTATGTCGTAATAAAGTTTTTTACGCAACGAATCTCCAGCATAACCATCTGTTTTATTTACTTGCCAAATTAACGATTCAATAAAACCTTCTTGCCATGATGAGTTATCGCGCAGGCGATTTACGGTGATAAATAATTCGTTGTTTGATAAAGAAATAATTGGGTAATCACTCCAAGAACTATCGCCAAAAGTGTTTCCTGGTATTGCGTAAAAATTCCACTCTTTGGTAGGGTCGTTTGTTTTGGTAAAACCTGTAATAATACGTGTATCGGCCGAAGTGCTTCCTTGTAAAAATACAGCGATAAAACGATCTGCCACTGGGTCGTAAATTACCCTTGGGTCGTATGTGCGATTTAATGTACCTAAATCTTTTCCAAAATTGGTTAACGACTTACTTAATAAGAATTTGCCAGTATCGTTATACATTACAAAATTGCTGTTTACAACACTTATTATAAATCCGTTGTTACCAATGGCTACATCATTATCATTTGGTGTGCCTTGTGTAGCATTTGCTTGAAATGATCTTAAAATTGCCGGGCTAGCAGCTTGTGTTTTGTGGTAAGTTTTTTGTGTGTTTGAAATAAAACTCTTGCGCTGTTGGTCTAATAATATTTTTTGTGATTTAGTTGTACTTAATGGGGCAGGGGCTGCACTTTTTATTAATACCAGTTTCGGGTCGTAATCTGCATCATGGTTACTGGCATTTACCACACTTGATAGGGGCGAATTATGTGTTTTTGTTTTGTAAGTTAGGTTTTGAGCATTGCTATTTATAGCACCCAAAATAATACTGGTAATAATTAATAAGTTTTTCATGCAGGTATATTAATACTGCAATATACAAAACCAAAAGTTATTACATAACTCTTAACTTAAAATGCTCTTCTACTTGTTGGGTTCTAAAGTAAACTAAACCTATAAAAAACAAATCAACAGTAACAGTAACCTTTGGATGGTTTTTAATTTCTTCCCAAGCTTTTGTCATGCCTTTGCTCCAGTAAATATCATCAAAAACAAGTGCACTATCATTGTTAACTTTGGTAATAAACTGGTTAAAGTAATTAATGGTTGCTTCATACGTATGGTTGCCATCAATAAAAGCAAAATCTACTGTAGGCATTGTATTAATTAACTGCGGCAATAAGGTATCAAAATTACCAATGTGTAAATCTATTAAATCTTGGGTGTTTGATGTTATAAAATGTTGTTGTGCAACTGCTGCAATTTGTGGTGCACCCTCAATGGTAATTAGCTTGGTTTGGTTTGATAATCCTTTAGCAATACACATACTTGTAAAGCCTAACGAAGTGCCTAACTCTATACAATTTTGGTATTGATATTTATTTACCATACGATAAATAATATGAGCTAATCTTTTAGGTTTGGCATGTGTTTTTGCAAAAAACGAAATGTTTTTTTCTCGCTGTTTTTGCAGGTGCCCTAGTGCCCCAAAATCTTGTTGGGTAATGATGGTATTATTTCGGCTTGCGGCTGAGCGCAACAACTCAATTGGGGTTAATGCAAGTGGTTCTTTTTTTCTGGCAATACAACTATTGTATAGTTCAAATACAAAAGGAGAGTGCAACACATCAATACGTGTTGCACTCCAATAATGTTTAATAAAATTTGCAATAAAATGCCAATTCACCTTCAATTAGTTTTGCGGATTTTGTTTTAAAAATTCGCGAATAGTTTTTAGCTTATCTTCTAACTGTTTTATTTGGCGTTGTGCTGCTTTTACTTTATCAGTAATTTGAACCACCATTGGGTTATCACTGCTTGCTTTAGAGAAAAAGCCAAGGTTATTATCCCAAGTATCAATATCACTTTTTAAACCTCTAATTTTATCTAAAATAAACTTCTCTTCGCGTTTAATTTTTTGTGCTCCGTTTGGTCCGTTAACTAATGCTTCTAAGTGACCTTTTTCCTTCATGTCTCTTAGTTCTTGGTTGGCTTGGCGGAATTTATTAAACACTTTATCGTTTAATTCTTGGTATTGTTTGTTGATGCGTTCTTTTTCGCCCATTGGCACAAAACCAGTATTGTTCCAAGTATCTTGCACCAATTTTAAATCAGCCAAAATATTTGCACCTTCTTCAAGGGTTAACAACTCTTCTAACTTAGCTACCAATTGTTTTTTGGTTTCTAAATTTGTTTTATACTCTTCAATTTGCGAAGCATAATGAGCTGCTTTTTTCTCAAAAAAACTATCACACGCAGTTCTAAAACGTTTCCAAATTACATCCGAAATTTTTTCAGGAACAGGACCTGTTTTTTTCCATTGCTCTTGCATGCGCTTAAGCTCATCAGTTTGCCTGTTCCAATCAATTGGCATAGCAGCAATTGCTTCTGCTTTTTCGCACAAATCATTTTTAGCTTTTAAGTTGCCATCACGCTCGGCTTGTAAAGTTTTAAAGAATACATTTTTGTTGCTAAAAAATTGATTTCTTGCAGCCCTAAATTCATTCCAAACTTCATCACTTACTTTTAACGGAACTTGACCAATTTTACGCCACTCTTCCATCAATTGGTTAACAACAGTGGTGTTCTCCATCCACTCTTTAATGCGGGTGCTGGTAAAATTAGAAAACTGTAAAGCCTTAGCTAAAAGTTCTTTTTTTGCTTCTAAATTTTCTTCACGTTTGCGCTCACGATCGGCTTGTAAAGCCTTAATCATGTCAAATATTTTATCGCTTTCGGCTTTAAATCTAGCCCAAATATCATCATTACTTTCTTTTGGCACTGGGCCAATTGTGCGCCACTCTTCCTGATATTTTTTAAGCATAATTAATGCTTTGTTAATATTAGTTTCAAGTGCTAACTCGGTAACACGTTTGGTTAAATCTATTTTTTGATCTAAGTTTTTTCTACGGTCAAGTTCTTTTAACTCGTTGTTAATTGAAAGCCTGTCGTAGTATTTATCAAGCAAAACACGGTAGTTTTCCCAAAGGTGTTCTATGTGCTCTTTCGGAACATTTTTTACTTGTTTCCATTCGCTTTGTAAATCTTTAAGGCGCTTAAAGCTTTCAGGAGTTTCTTCTTCATCTAACAAAAGTTGAATCTCTTTTAATAAAGCCTGTTTTTTACCTAAATTACTTTGGCGTTCGGCTTCTTGTTTAGCATGTTCGGCAGCACGTTTGTCTTTTAGCTCTTTATAAGCATGATAAAACGTTTCTCGTGTGCCATCACTTTTGTAACTAAATTCATCTTTGTTGCCACCTGCTTCAACAAACTCATTTAATGCATGAGTTCTTTCGTCAGCAAGCAATTGCTCAAAAACGGGTTTAATTAGTTTAAAAATGTGCGATGCTTCTGTTAAGTCTTTTTCTTTAACAATAGCTTGTGCCAAGTCAACTAACTCTTGTTTGTTTAGTTGCGCATAATTTTGTTCTTCGGCTTGCAGTTCTGCTGCAGCTTCCAAATCTTTGTCGCCATGCTGAACATCTGCTGTGTCTACGTTTTCAGCAGCCAGTGCATTCATTTCCGCCTCAGTTGGCTCCACTGATGGCGTGGTCGGGGTAGTTTCAACCAAATTGGTTGTTTCCAAGTTGTTCGTTTCTTCTGTCATTGCCTTACTTTTTAAGGGATGTCAAAGGTAAATAATTTAGTTTAAATATTATGCTATTTAAAAACACTTAAATCGGCTAAAGTTCAAGTGTTTAATATATTGTTAGGCATTTTGCAATTATAGCAGCAGTCTATGTTTTAGTGTTATCATTAACCAATAGTTGGCAAAATTGTTTTACAAGCCTTGCAGTTGCCTTTTAGTTAATATGATTACTTTTGTACTTGTATTTTAAATTTTATGGCAATAAAAATAATCGAATGTCCGCGTGATGCTATGCAAGGTATGCACGAGTTTATCCCAACCGAAACAAAAATTAACTACCTAAATGCACTTTTAAAAGTTGGGTTTGATACCTTAGACTTTGGAAGTTTTGTTTCGCCAAAAGCAATTCCGCAATTAAAAGATACTGCCGAAGTTTTAGCGGGTTTAAACCTAACATCAACCCACACTAAACTACTGGCAATTGTAGCAAATTTGCGTGGTGCAGAGGATGCAATGCAACATGCTGCCATAAAATA
The DNA here is from genome assembly GCA_018058165.1 of Bacteroidia bacterium. Lineage (GTDB taxonomy): Bacteria > Bacteroidota > Bacteroidia > UKL13-3 > UKL13-3 > UBA6183. The sequence continues at coordinate 1,426 of JAGPCI010000122.1, read as the reverse complement.
TATTGGATTTCCATTTTCTATTTCCGAAACTTTTCAGCAACGAAATACAAACAGTAGCATTGCCCAATCAATGGATACTGTTAAACAAATGCAAGCCTTATGTATGGCCAATAATAAAACTTTGGTTGTATATATTTCTATGGGTTTTGGTAATCCATATGGAGATGATTGGAATGCCGATATTGCACTTCATTGGGTTACCGAAATGGATAAAATTGGGGTACGTATCTTATCATTAAGTGATACCATTGGCATTGCTACACCAGAAAGTATACGTTATTTATTTAGCAGTTTAATTCCTGCATTTAAGCACATTGAGTTTGGTGCACATTTGCACACCACTCCAGATACTTGGCGCGAAAAAGTAGATGCTGCTTACCAAAGTGGATGTAAACGTTTTGATGGAGCAATAAAAGGTTTTGGAGGTTGTCCAATGGCTGCGGATACATTAACGGGTAATATGCCAACAGAAAAAGTTATTGCATATTTTACTGAAAACAATATTGATTTAGGTTTAGATAAAACAGCTTTTAATGATGCAATGGCAATGGCCGGAAGCGTTTTTAGTGGACATTAAACTATGTTGGTTTGATTTTGCGGAATTAACAATCAAAATTTAAGTTTCTATATTCTACAACATCAAATTGATATAAAAACCTGTTCTAATAAACACAGGTAAAAAATTATCATTTTCAACAATAATTGTATTAGTTGGGTTAAATATTTTATCTAAAAAGCTTGAAGTGTAAAAATTAAATTGATACTCGTTAAATAAACGCATGTGTAATTTACCATTTTTATTTAGTTTGATATTTTTATACACACCTAGAATTACAGATAAATCATTGTCGGAAGTATTAACCTCAACTTCTCTGTAAGTTGCCGTGCTTGGCCGCGTGTAGATTGTTTCATTATAAATTACCTTGTAATTATTCCAATTGTATGCTGCACCAATATTTACACCCAGTATTTGGTTATTTCTTTTATTGTAAAAATTGTAATTAACAAAAACAGGAATCTGAAAAGTAGACGTATTCATTGCAAAAAAATCAGGGTCAGCGGCTGTTCTAAACTTAATTGTATTTTCGCTTTTATTATTCCTGCTTCCAATTGTTACCGCAATTTTTTTGTTAAAATGTAGGCTGCCTTCAATTACAAATCCATAAGTACTGCCAATAGCAAAGTATGATTTTTCTGGCTGCCCTAGCAAGTAGCTTAATCCCGAATGTGCGCCTGCTCTAATACTAAATTTTGGATGCGTCTCGGTGCTGTCGGTTAATTGGTTTTGTGCCATTAAATAATGTTTAAATAGCAGTGTAAATAAAATTAATAAGTAAGTTTTTTTCATGGTTCAGGGTAGTTATGGTTGATACAATTGATAAATTAATTATTTTCATTTTTTAAATTGTATAACAAACCAATTTGG
>JAGPCI010000121.1:3163-7538 GCA_018058165.1 Bacteroidia bacterium | reverse complement strand
CATTACACCTAAGGCTATGCTAAGGGCCATTGTGGTATTTGTAGTATTGTGTTTAGTAAGTGGAATTACTTTACTTTATATAGCTGCAAAAGGACAAATTAATTATGCATTTATATTGTTTTTTATTACAGGCATTGCGTGCATTGCTGCGGCTATAAAATACACCGTTGGTAAAAGTGCTTATGGTTACAGTGGTTGGGGCGATGTTTTTGTATTTATATTTTTTGGTCCGGTTGCCGTACTTGGGGTGTATGTTTTGCACAATAATTTTACATGGAATGCCCAACTTGATAATTGGATGATTTTACCTGCAACTACGATTGGCTTATTAAGTACTGCTGTTTTAAATACCAATAATATTCGCGATATTGATAATGATAGAGCTTCAAATAAACATACCATTGTAGTTAATATTGGCTTACAAAAAGCGCGTATTTACCATTGGTTTTTGTTGATTGGTGCTATAATTTGTTTAACTATTTTTATTTTATTTAAATCGTTGCATTGGATACAGTTTGTGGGGTTGTTGGCATTTATTCCAATTATTATTCAAGGGATAAAAGTGCAAACCACACCTCCATCGCCAAAGTTTAATGCCATGTTAAAACAACTTAGTATTGCTACATTGTTAATGGTAGTAATATTTGTAATTCTTCAAACCATTGCATTAGGTATTTATGTTAGCGATTCCATTAATAATTTTATCAGATAATGTTTGTTGCCTCTTTTATAAAACACCAATTACAGTTTTTAAAACCTGCTAAAACTTCACGTAATACCATGCAATCGCATGTAGTGTATTATGTAAAACTTATCCATAAAATAACGCAAAATACATATTGGGGCGAAGCTGCTCCATTACCTGGTTTAAGTATTGATAATATTAGTTTAATTGAACAAAAGCTAACAGATTTGTGTCAGCAAGTTACTGAAGGATACAACTATGAAGTGTTAGATTTTGATGGTTTTCCTAGTGTTAAATTTGCATTTGAAACTGCATTTTTAAGCAGCCAACACAACCAAGATTTTATGGTTTATGATACGCCATTTTACCACGGCAATCAGTTAATTGATATCAATGGTTTGGTTTGGATGAATGAGCCATCAACCATGCTAAACGAAGCCATCAGCAAAGCCCAAGCAGGTTTTACCACCATTAAGTTTAAAGTTGGTGCCTTAGATTTTGATGAAGAATGTAGATTGTTGGAGCAGTTTAGAAAACAATTTAATGCATTTAAAATTACCATTAGGCTTGATGCAAATGGTGCTTTTAAAAACGATGAAGCCATTGAACAACTTAAAACATTAGCACGGTTTGAGGTTGATAGCATTGAGCAACCCATAAAAGCAAAACAATGGGATATGATGCAAGAAGTTTGCGCAAAATCGCCTATACCAATTGCTTTAGATGAAGAGTTAATTGGGGTTGATGTTTACACCAACGGAAACCAATTGTTACAACACATAAAACCCCAACATATTATTTTAAAACCCACCTTACTAGGCGGACTAAAAAACAGTGAACATTGGGTTAAATTAGCACATAAAAACAATATAGGTTGGTGGGCCACAAGTGCCCTTGAAAGTAATATTGGCCTAAATGCCATTGCCCAATGGACAAGCACCCAACAACTACAAACCCCACAAGGCCTTGGCACCGGTAGCCTTTATGCCAACAATATTAATTCACCTTTATTGGTTAACAATGGCAAACTAAGCTACAACACAAGTTTAAATTGGGAGGTTGAGTTGGGGGAGGGGTGAGGTGATAAATGTCAGTTATAACTATTCATATCTATGTCATTTACTTTACTTTAATAACCTATTGCAATGGCGTAATAAACAATGGCTCGGTTGCTCGTTGTTTGACGATTTCATGATCTAATAATTGTTGGGTTATTCTCAACGGTATTTAATGTTTTTACTTTAATCGGATACTATTTTTTAATCCTTTTTCTTGGAAACCATATTCTTTCATTTATTTCCATCCTAAAATCAAGTTCTTTAATTAGACTTTTACAATTGTCTTGTATTTTACGGTGGATTTTTTCAATTCCTTTTGAATCAAATTTATCCACTAAAAAATTACCTAACATTTGAATATCGAAGGATGCTGATCTTAACCAATCTACCTCTTTTTTAAAACCCAAAATTGCCAATGCTTTAGTTTTTTCTAAAAAGGCTTGTAACCTTTTTTTTTTCCAATTCATTGTTTCGCAGCTGCCAAGGTATACAACAATACCCTCACATTCTATTCCTATTAATTCCGCAAGTTCATCTAGTGTTATTTTGTTCTTACCCACTTTAATTAGGCTGCCTCACCATGAAAAGCCAAATATAAAACAGAATATTTTTTATGAAAAGCTTTAGTTTTCCATCTTTCAATTGAATATTTAAACTCTTCGATAGAGCCTCACCTGTGATGAATAAATGGCATACCTTCAATACGATTTATTAATTCTAGTACAGGATATACTGTAATTTTATCTCTATGGTCACCATACCAAAATCCTTCTATGCAAAATATTCCATTCATATTAATTATTTTAAAGTTAATTACTTTTACAATACAGTTGGTTTGCTATACTTCTTTCATGTTTTTTGCGACCTTAGGGACTATTGTGACAACCAGGAATGTCGCTGCCGTCACCAATGTCACTAGTAATACTAATAATGTATTTTGTTTTTTTAAATGACTATTTGTTTAATAAAAAAATTCCCACAAACCTTAATGTAAATTTGCTACTTAAAAAATTACAAAACAAAATGGTAAACTATTAAATTTATTCACTTAGTTATCTAAACTATTCTTAATGCTCAGTTGTTGCATTATTCAAAGGACTTCAACGACACAATCCACCTCAGGTATTTGTTATTTATTGCCATTATAGGCCTTTATTTCTCTCGTCAATTCTTGCTTTATACATTCTTTCCTTTAGGCCACCTTCATTGATAAAGGCTTTTTCCAACGATTTAATTTGTTGTGCTAATAAATAACTTACAATATTAATCAGGCAAATCATTGAGTTTGCAGATATTTCTGGTTGTTCATGCTCTATGGCTTTTTGGAAGGTTTGGTAAGTAGCATTGGGTGTTTTATTTATTTCCCTAAACCTAGTTGTAAGGGTATGTTCTTTATCCCAAATAGGCAGTTTGTTGGTTCGTAAAAAGTCTTTATAGTCTATTTTAAGTTCTTCTAATGATGCCCTGGCCACATTGGTTAGTTTTATTTCCATTTCTTTTGAAGTGCCCGAAGCCATGCTTGCTTCTACAATGTTTTGTTTGCCACTTCTTGCAGCTTGCACCATTTGATCAATGGTGCGGTCGTACTTATGAAAAAATCTTTTAGTAAAATAAATAGTGCCATCATAAATAATTTCAGATTTCTGGTAAGTTATCAGTTTCTCATAACCACCATGCGTAGGTATAAACCCTTTTTTATTTTGCTGCACTTCTTTCATGTTTTTTGCGACCTTAGGGACTATTATAATAACCAGGAATGTCGCTGCCGTCACTAATGTTACTAGTAATACTAATAATGTATTTTGTTTTTTTTGATGACTATTTGTTTAATAAAAAAAACTCCCACAAACCGTAATGTAAATTTGCTATATAAAAACCACAAAACAAAATGGTAAGCTATTAAATTTATTCACTTAATTAAGTAACCTCTTTTAATTGCTAGTTTATTTAATGAATAAGTATCTAGTTTTTTTTAAAATTCAGCTTAAAAATTAACACAATATTATCCTAGAAATTGGAATTATTGCAACTCCAATAAACTGATTTAAAAGAAATAATTTAACTATAATTATTTTTTCTTTTTGGTTGTTTTTTTCTTGTCGGCTGCTTGCGTTAATGCCGATGCCTCAACAGATTTTACAGCTTTTGATGATTTAGGGTCAGCCAAAAGTTTACCGGCAGTACTGGCTACCGTTTTTGATGTTTTTTCGTTTTTTGGCATTGTCTAAGTTATTAATGATAATTAATATTTATGTTGAAGAATTGATTCATTTTCGGGAACATCAGCTTGCAAAAAAAACTCACACAAACCGCTATGTAAATGTTATGTTTTAAATGGATAAATCAAAGTACTTTTAATTGGGCATTTATCACATCTGTTTTTCGGTTTTTTAATAATGAAATTGGGTTGATTTTTCTGCATTAATATCAATAACTAATATACAAACGCCAACTAGTTTAACTTGTACTGATTTATTTTTAGAGCACATCATTAATTACCTAAAAAAATATTATTATTGAGTGGTAATATGTATTGATTTAAAGAACTTTATTATGCAATAATTTAATGATTACTAACTATGAAAAAATTACAATTTGCCATCCTACTTTTATTAGCAGTAAGTGTGCAATC
>JAGPCI010000121.1:0-3063 GCA_018058165.1 Bacteroidia bacterium | reverse complement strand
AAATATTATTATTGAGTGGTAATATGTATTGATTTAAAGAACTTTATTATGCAATAATTTAATGATTACTAACTATGAAAAAATTACAATTTGCCATCCTACTTTTATTAGCAGTAAGTGTGCAATCTTTTGGTCAACAAATAGCATTAACCTTTCAAGAGGCAGAAGCGAAAGGCATTCCTATAGATAAATTAGACAGCATTTACCGAAGTGCAGTGAATGTTGATACATCATTAGCTGTATTTAAAACAGAAAAAGAACAAGAGGCTATGCACCAAGCTTATGTTAAACTTTTGCAGGATTTTGGATCATTTCTTTATACCAATAATTTTAAATGGGAAAAGCCTACAAGGTGCTTTAATCGAATTTATTTTAATGAGAATGGTACCATCGATTATTTTTTATACAATTTTTTAGGAATGCCTACTGATAAATTAACAAATGAACGACAAAAAGTATTTAACCAGTTGCTCAATAAGTTTATTATTAATTATAAATTTGAACTAACATCAACGGTAAAATTTGCACAATGTAGTCCTGTAACTTATACGCCCAAGTAATTTAATTATCAACCCAAATATGGCCGACCAAAAAACTAAGGAAACAAACGAAAATGTTCGTGCGTTTATTAATGCTTTTGCCGATACTGAACAAAAGAAAGAAGATAGTTTTGCATTGATAAAGTTGATGCAAAACATAACAGGCTTTGAACCAAAAATGTGGGGACCAAGTATAATTGGTTTTGGTACTTACCACTATAAATATGATAGCGGACATGAAGGTGATGCACCATTAATAGGCTTCTCGCCACGAAAAACGGCTTTCTCGCTCTATGTTTATTCGGGTTTAGAAGAACATGAATATTTATTGCAAAACTTAGGTAAGTTTAAAATGGGTAAAGCTTGTATGTATGTTAAAAAACTTTCGGATATTAACCTGCCCGAACTTGAAATTATAATTAAAGAAACGATTAACTTTTTAAAACTGAAATATGCAAAACATTAAAATAGAAATTAAATGGGCAGTAATCTTTTCTGTGATGGGATTAATATGGATGCTATTAGAAAAGTTGAGTGGGCTACACAGTACTTATATAGACTACCACCTTTACTTAACTAACTTGTTTGCTATACCTGCAATATGGGTTATGGTATTAGCACTTAAAGCCAAAAAGAATTTATTTTATAACGGCCAGATGACCTATAAACAAGGATTGATTTCTGGTGTTATTTTATCTGTAATAATAGCTTTGCTTAGCCCATTAACACAATGGGTAACAACTTATATTATTACTCCCGAGTATTTTCCTAATGTAATAAAACGCTCGGTAGAGATTGGTTATTACAAAACCACCGAAGAGGCCCAAGCAAATTTTAACTTCCTAAATTATGCTAAGCAAGGCCTAATAGGCGCATTAATTATGGGAGTTGTTACCACTGCAATTGCTATGATTTTTATTCGCACTAAATACAAAAAAGTATAGTTTTTGGCTTTGTATCGTTAATATAATTACTTTTTATTTTCAGCTTTAATACAAGCTTAGTGACAGCCGAACAATTAACTATTTACATTTAATACTTTACTACCCCTCAAGATAAAGATTTTTGAGTGTTTGATATTCTGTTTCCCAATTAAAATGTTGCTGTGCGGCTTTTAAATTGTTTTGCGCAAGGGTGTTTAGGTAACTGCCAGATTTAGCCATGGCAATTATGGTATTAGCAATCTCTATGGCACTATTATTATTTACACAAAGACCTAAAGCATGTGTTTCTACCATGTTTTTGTATAACAAATGGCTCGAACTTACAACTGGTAAACCAATGTGCATGTACTCGTACATTTTACGCGGTATGGATTGAGAAACATTTAAATTGTCTGATACAAAACTCAACCCCAAATGGCAATCTTGCGAAAGTTTATAACCAGCTTGCATATCTAAAAAACCGGTAAATAATACCTTGTTTTTTATGGCTTCCATAAATGGCCAAGTTTGCATTTCTTGCTTTATTTTAGGGTCAATCCAACCAATCATTTTTAAGTGTGCATTTACACCTTGGTTGTTTAAAATGGCAAGTGCTTCAAGCATTTGTTTGCAGCAATATTGCTCATCAATACTGCCCATATAAAATAAGTTTATAATGTTGTTTTTTGCCTCGCGGTTAGTGTTTATAAATGGCTTTAGTTGGCTGTTTGATGCATAATTGCGTATTAATGCAAACTGCTTTTTAGGATACCTAAATCGGTAAACTTTAACATAGGATTTTTCTGCTAAAATAAGCTTAAAATTTCTGGCAGCTAAAGCATCAAACCATAAATATATTTTTATAAATAAACCTTTTAATGGTAACCAATTTTTAGCTTTTAAACTTTCGGTTACATTCTCATGGATATCATAAATAACCTTTTTGCCTTGTGTTTTTAGCAACCATCCAAAAGGTATTAATTCGGGGTCGTGAAAATGGTAAATATCCGCATTTTGCTGTTTAGCTAATTTGTAAACTTGGCGGGTAGTATGTAATATTCTTTTTAAGCGAGATACGGGTTTTTCAACACCAATTAATTTTACATTATTTATGGTTTCGGTTTTATTACCAATTGCAATTAAAGTTACATCAAAATCTTGCGCTAGCCAGGTACATTCGCGATAAAACACACGAGTATCTGATAGGTTGTGTACACTACTAAAATGACAAACTTTAATTTTTTTGCTCACCGTTATTTTACCAAATTAAGTAATTGATTACATAAATTATCCCAAGTAAAACGCAGCTTTTCAACTTGTGCAGCCTCGGCAAATGCGGTTTCTTTTTTTAGGGTATAAAAGTTATAAATGGCATCAGTAATTTGTTCTTCGTTTACATCACAAACGTAACCAACCTTATCATTAGGAACTAACTCTGCAAGACCACCAACATTGGTAACAACCATTGGTTTGTTATAGTAATAAGCTATTTGTGTAACACCACTTTGTGTGGCGTTTAAGTAAGGTTGAATCACCACATCGCTTGCGCAAAAATAGTTAGAAACTTGGTTGTTGGGAATAAAATCATCACAAACAATTAC
>JAGPCI010000120.1 GCA_018058165.1 Bacteroidia bacterium | reverse complement strand
AAGCCATTGGAGCTAATAGAGATAGAGCTGCGGTAAGGTTTTCGTTTTGTGCAAAAAACACCAAAGCTGAGGTTGATTATGTGATTGAACGGTTGAAAACAATGTTAAAAATTGGCGAAGCAGCCACTGTATAAACCCAAAATAAATTATGAAGTTAAATTTACTAGTATTAAGCTTACTACCATTGGGCGTATTTGCCCAAACCGATTCTTTAAATCTTAAAAAGCCAAGTTTATGGACCACCAACTTGCAAACTGGCTTAAATATTTCTCAAGCCAGTTATAGTGGAAATTGGAAAGCGGGTGGTATCAATTCAATTTCGTTAGGTACTTTTTTAAACTTTAAAGCTGTTAAAAAAACTGAAAACTACGAATGGAACAACGATTTACAATTGTTGTATGGCACGGTTAAAAATGAAGGCCAAGATATTAGAAAAAATGCCGACCGTATTTTCTTTGATTCTAAATACGCACGCAAAATTTCAAAACATTGGAATTTGTTTGCTTCACTAAACTTTATGAGCCAGTTTGATGCTGGTTTTGAATATAAAAGTGTTGCAGGCGTTGAAACATCAAGAAGAATATCAGCATTTTTAGCTCCTGGTTATTTAACAGAGGCGCTGGGTTTTGAATACAAGCCTGTAACATATTTTAGTGCCCAATTTGGTGTGGGTGCATTACGTCAAACATTTGTTACCGACCAAAAGTTATACGATAATTATGAAGTTACTGCAAAAGAATACAATGAGCTTTATGGCGTAAAACGTGGTGATAACATGCGTAACCAAGTTGTGTTTCAAATGGTGTTAAACTTTGATAAAGAAATTATGAAAAACGTAACACTTAAATCTCGTTATATGGGGTTATTAGATTACGAAAGACTAGAGCCTCAATATATTGTAAGCAGATTAGATGTAAGTATTACGGCAAAAGTTAACAAGTACATTAGCACCAATTTAAATGGTGTATTGTTGTATGATTTTGATCAAGACAAAGACGTACAATATTCGCAAGTAATATCTTTGGGTGTGCTTTATTCGTTTAGCAATAAAAAATAACGCTATACAAAATTGTTAAAAAAGCCGAATACCAAATAGTATTCGGCTTTTTTGTTGATATTTACCAATAGGCCTTAGCCTAATTTATTGTACTTTTACCACGTGAATTATTTAGATCAATTAAACGAACCGCAGCGCGAGGCTGTTCAGCAAATAGATGGACCAGTGATGATTGTAGCTGGTGCTGGTTCTGGAAAAACAAGGGTACTTACTTATCGCATTGCATATATGTTACAGCAAGGGGTTGATGCATTTAATATTTTAGCATTAACCTTTACCAACAAAGCCAGTAAAGAAATGCGCGAACGTATTGTTAGTGTAGTTGGTGCTGAGGCTAAAAACCTTTGGATGGGGACTTTTCACAGTATTTTTGCACGTATTTTACGCATCGAAAGTGAAAAAATTGGATACCCGCGTAACTTTACTATTTATGATACCGATGATGCCAAAAGCTTAATAAAATCAATTGTTGCTGAGCTAAAGCTGGATGATAAAATGTATAAACCAGCACAAATTTTAGGAAGAATATCTGCTGCCAAAAATGCGCTTATAAAAGCTGCTGCTTACAATAGCGATTTAGAAAATGCTTCGTTTGATGAAAGCACAGGAAGACCAAAGTTTGGTGCAATTTATACCTTGTACGAACAAAGGTGTTACCGTGCTGGCGCAATGGATTTTGATGATTTATTAATGAAAACCCACGAGCTGTTGCATCATCATCCCGAAGTACTAAATAAATATCAACACATGTTTAAATACATTATGGTTGATGAGTTTCAGGATACCAACCATGCCCAATATTCTATTATCAGGATGTTGGCCAACGTGTATCAAAATGTAGCAGTAGTGGGCGATGATGCACAAAGTATTTATGCTTTTAGGGGTGCTACCATCAAAAATATTTTAAACTTTCATAAAGATTTTCCTGATACCAAAGTTTTTAAATTAGAGGAGAATTACCGCAGTACAAAAACCATTGTAAATGCCGCAAATTCTATCATCAAACAAAATAAAGAACAGATAGACAAAAAGGTATTTACACAAAATGAGTTAGGCGACCGCATTAGGGTTTTTAGGGCTTTAACTGATAATGAAGAAGGCAAAATGGTGGCTTCGGCAATTTTTCAGGATAAAATGAATCAGCATTTAAACAATAAAGATTTTGCCATTTTATACCGCACCAATGCACAAAGTCGTAGTTTAGAAGAAGCGCTTCGTAAAATGAATATTCCATATAAAATTTATGGTGGATTATCGTTTTATCATCGCAAAGAAATTAAAGATTTATTGGCTTATTTTAGGCTAACCATCAACCCAAGTGATGAAGAAGCTTTAAAACGAGTGATAAATTACCCCACACGTGGAATAGGAAAAACAACATTAGAGCAGTTGGCTATTTTAGCTGCATCGCAAAATAAAACCTGGTTTGAGATAATGGAAAACGCCCATTATTTTGGGTTGAAATCGGCTAACCTATTAACTGATTTTGTGATGATGATTCGCAGTTTCCAAGTAATGATTGATAAGCCAGCTTATGAAGTGGCTATGCATATTGCCAAACATACTACTTTATTAAAATCGTTGTATGATGATAAGACTGTTGAAGGCATTGCACGATACGAAAACATTGAGGAATTGCTAAATGGTATTAAAGAGTTTAGTATTGAAGAAGTAGCCGATGATGATGCTGTTTTACGTGGAAATACCTTGCCAGATTATATGCAAGATATTGCCCTTTTAACTGATGCTGATAGAGGCGATGATGAAGACAATGACAAAGTGGTAATGATGACCATACATGGTAGCAAAGGTTTGGAGTTTAAAAATGTACATATTGTTGGGTTAGAAGAAAATTTATTTCCCTCGCAATTAAGTTTGCACAGCCGCCAAGAGTTAGAAGAAGAAAGGCGTTTGTTTTATGTGGCATTAACCCGTGCCGAGAAAAAATTAACCTTGTCGTTTGCCACATCAAGGTTTAAATTTGGTTCGATGTTAAATTGCGAGCCAAGTAGATTTTTGCAAGAAATAGATCCACAGTATTTAATTGTAGAAGGTATAAACAACAATACTCCTCAACCATCTGAACAGCGCAAACCATATCAGATGAGCAGTTATACTAAAAAAACTACATCAACCAAAACCGCCCCCGAACAACCTGCTGTTAATATTCCCAAAAACTTTAAACCCATTAATAAAGCGGTAAGCCAAACCCAATCGGTTGACCCAGATTTTATTGGTGATGATACTTCGTTATTGGCATTGGGCATGAATGTAGAACACCAACGTTTTGGCAAAGGTGTGGTAGTTGCAGTAGAAGGCGCAGGCGATAACCGCAAAGCACAAATAAACTTTGGCAACCAAGGGGTAAAAATGCTGGTGCTTAAATTTGCCAAATTAAAAATTAAGGCATAGCCTAAAAATGGTTTGTACAAAAAATACAAGCCAAAAACTAAACAAAAAGAAAATGAATTTTAAAGACTTAAACATTAACAATCCGCTACTAAAAGCACTCGAAGATTTGGAATACATACATCCAACACCTGTGCAGGTAGAGTCGTACCCGGTTATCATGTCGGGGCGCGATGTGGTTGGTATTGCACAAACAGGTACAGGTAAAACTTTTGCCTATTTATTACCTGTTTTAAGGCAATTAAAATTTTCTGAACAACGCCATCCACGTGTGTTAATAGTAGTACCAACGCGCGAGTTGGTAATGCAAGTTTATGGCGAAGTAAAACGCCTAACAAAATACATGACAATAAGAACTGGTGCAATGTATGGCGGAGGCAATATTAACAAACAAAAAGAAATGGTTTTTGCGGGTTTAGATGTTTTAGTTTCAACCCCAGGGCGACTAATAGATTTGGCCAGTATTGGTGCCATTAAATTAACATCAATACAAAAATTAATTATTGATGAGGTTGATGAAATGCTTGAACAAGAGTTTAGGTCGCAGTTAACTTCTATTATTGATTATTTGCCACTTAAACGACAAAATATTTTGTTTTCGGCAACACTAACCGAAGAGGTAGAAAAGTATTTTGGGGAGTTTTTTAACAACCCAATAAAGGTTGAAGTTGCTGCACACGGAACACCACTCGAAAAAATTATTCAGTATGGTTACCAAGTGCCCAACTTTGGTACTAAAGTAAATTTACTAACGCATTTATTGCAAACAGACGACAGCTTAGGTAAGGTTTTGGTATTTGTATCAAAAATAAAAAATGCAGATAAATTGTATGAAATGATGCACCAAAATTTTGCTGGTAATATTGGTTTATTACACTCGCGTAAACCGCAAAATCAGCGTTTTGAAGCTTTACGACAATTTGCAGATAACGAACATAGAATTTTAATTGCTACCGATGTGGCTGCACGTGGTTTAGATGTGGTAGATGTAACACATGTAATTAATTTTGATACACCAGATAATTCTAACGATTATTTACACCGTATTGGTAGAACTGGTAGGATAGGAAAAGATGGTACAGCCATTACCTTTATGAATCCTGCTGAAGAAGAATACATGCCCGAGATTGAAGAGGTAATGCATAAAGAAGTAAATATATTAGCATTTCCTAAAGAAGTGGCTTTATCTAAAATATTTAGTGATGATGAAAAACCTAAATTAAGGGAGAAAAACTACTTAAAATCTGTAAAGAAAACTGAAGACGAAAAGGGTGCAAGTTTCCATGATAAGAAAGCTAAAAACCAAAAAGTAAACCTTGGTGGCAAGCACAAAAAAACAGGTGGAAAAGGTCGTTCGGTTAACCGTAATGTATTACGCAAACGTTCGGCTAAAAACGGATAAATAATTTTTTAAATGATAAAAAGAATAGCGGTTTATTGTGGCTCGTCTGTTGGAGATGAAGAAATTTATACATCAGAAGCATTGGCATTAGTTAGGGCAATGCACGCACGCGGTTATGGTATAGTTTATGGTGGCGGAAACGTTGGCATAATGGGTGTAATAGCCGAAGAGATGCTAAAACTTGGTGGCGAAATAATTGGTGTAATACCCAAAAAGTTAATGGACAAAGAAGTTGGCCATACGGGGCTTACACAAATGTTTGTAGTGGATGATATGCACCAACGTAAAGCAAAAATGTTTGAACTTTGCGATGCCGTTATTGCCCTACCTGGTGGTATTGGAACTATGGAAGAATTATTTGAAGCCTATACTTGGAGTCAACTTGCTTTTCATGATAAACCTTGTGGTGTATTAAATGTAAACGGATTTTATACTCCGCTAAATGATATGTTGCAACACATGGTTAACCATAAGTTTTTAAAACAAGTATTTAAAGACATGTTATTATTTGATACAAATATTGAAAGTTTATTAAATAGGCTTGAAATATTTGAGTTCCCCGCTACGTTAAAGTGGCAAGAGTTAAAACAAACTTCTTAAAATTATTACACCAATTAATTACAAAACAACATGAAAAAAATTATCGCTTTGTTTACCGTTGTATCATTATTTTTTGTTGCAACTGCTTTTAAAAACAATCAACCAACAGGTTATGCAGTTGGAGATATGGCCATTGATTTTAACTTAAAAAATGTAGATGGAAAAATGGTTAAACTTACCAGCTATCCAAAAGCAAAAGGATATGTTGTGGTATTTACGTGCAATCATTGTCCGTTTTCTAAAGCTTACGAGCAACGTATTATCGATTTACATAATAAGTATGCACCTAAAGGTTATCCAGTAATTGCCATCAACCCAAATGATGCCACCAGACAACCAGAAGATAGTTATGCCAACATGCAAAATTTAGCAAAAGAAAAAAAGTATCCGTTTGTGTATTTGCATGATGCAACACAAGAAATTGCAAAAACTTATGGCGCTACACGTACACCACATGTGTATATTTTGCAAAAAACTAAAACCGGAAATAAAGTAGCTTATATTGGAGCAATTGATGATAATTACGAAGATGAAAAAGCAGTAACCGAAAAGTTTACAGCCAATGCAATTGATGCATTATTAGCCGGTAAAACCATTACCAAAACATCAACCAAAGCTATTGGCTGCACCATTAAATGGAAGAAATAATAGGTTGATTATTGTTAATTTTAAGTTTAATAATTTATAGGATTAACCAACCATTAACTAAATACAAAAACTAACTTAATCTATTAAAATAACAGTGCTTAAAACACACTAAACATCACCTACGCATCAGCTAATTTGCCAAAAGTAAGTTAGCTGATGTTTTTGTTTTAGACCTTGTTAAACATTTAATTAGTTTTTGTTAAACACTTTTGATGTAATTATTCCTCCAGCCAATGCCAACACAATAACACCAAGTGAAAGCCATTCGGGAATATCTACATGATGAGAAATAAGCATTTTAACCCCAACAAAAGCAAGTATAACTACTAGGCTATAATTTATGTATTTAAATTTATCTATCATGCCTACCACTAAAAAAAACATCGACCTTAAGCCCATTACGGCAAGTATATTAGAGGTAAAAACAATAAATGGATCGGCAGTAATTGCTAAAATTGCCGGAATACTATCAATGGCAAAAAATATGTCGGTTAGCTCAATAATTATTAGCGTTACAAAAAGTGGTGTAGCAAATTTTATCCCTCCTTTTTTTATAAAAAACTTATCGTTATAAACTGATTTAGTTACAGGATAAACCCTTTTAATCCACTTATATATTTTAAAGTTTTTAGCATCTGTTTCTTCGTTGTGGGTAAATAACATTTTTAGAGCAGTTAATATTAAAAACGCACCAAAAACATAAATTATCCAGCTAAATTTATTAATTAATACAACTCCAAAAACTATCATTATTGCCCTAAATACTATGGCACCTAATACACCGTAAAATAATATTTCGTGCTGGTATTTTTTAGGAATTGCAAATGAAGAAAATATCAAGGCAATGATAAAAACATTGTCGACACTTAACGAAAGCTCAATTAAATAACCTGTAATATATTTTAGTACCGCATGTGATGGGGTTAAATTTGTGGTATTGGCAACCCAATTATTTTGAAAAGCATAATAGATAACAGCCGAAAAAAGACTCGCGCACGAAACCCAAATGGTTGTCCAAATTGCGGCTTCTTTAGTTTTTATCTCGTGTGGGGTTCTATTAAAAACACCTAAATCTAAAACCAAAGCAATTAAAACAAATCCTATAAATAAAGTCCAAATTATCATATAAAATTACTTTTGTTAAAACTTGCAATCTTGCACAAAATTAGTCAAAACTACCTATAAAACATTACGCCTAAATAACGGACATGTAACTTTAATACAAACTAAACCAATTTAATACAACCCTAAGGCATACTCGTGCTGGCTGTAATTTCCAATTGAAAGTGTTAGCCGCTTCGAGTGATTGCTGAAAGGCCTTTGCGTTGGGCAATTGTATCGAAACGAAGTTCAGCGGAGCTAAAAGTGGATAATCGGAGCAAAGAGGAATGCTTACACCCAACTCCTACTCTCGATACAAGCACCGTACAAAACCAACCCAAGGCTTACTCGAG